>JALYJV010000147.1 GCA_030775105.1 Pseudomonadota bacterium
CCCGAATGGCGCTAATAGGCCCTAGCAGCTTTTCCGACCATGACCAAGCAGCCGCCCAGACCGCGCGACACGAATGTGCCGCGTCATGTTGCCATCATCATGGATGGCAATGGCCGTTGGGCGCAGCGCCAGGGCAAGGCGCGTTCGGCTGGACATCGCGCCGGTCTGCGTACGGCGCGCAAGATTGTGCGCGCAGTCGCCAATGCGGGCGTTGACGTCGTCACCCTGTTCGCTTTCTCCCAGGAAAACTGGAAGCGTCCCGAGCTGGAAGTGAAGCTGCTGATGCAGCTCTTTATCACCACCCTGGGTCGCGAAATTTCCACGCTGCACAAGAACGGGGTGCGCGTCCGTTTCATCGGCGACCACACCGATTTCGCCCCTGAGTTGCGTGCCGAGATGGCTCGTGCGGAGGCACTGACCTATGCCAACTCGGGACTGACGCTGGTGATCGCGGTTGGTTACGGCGGCCAGTGGGATTTGGTGCAGGCAGCACGCCGTCTCGCTGCTGCCGGGCAGCCCATCGATGCGGAAAGCATCAGCCGCAATCTGGATACGCAGGACCTGCCGGACCCGGACCTGTTGATCCGCACCGGCGGCGAGAGTCGCATCAGCAACTTCCTGCTCTGGCAGCTGGCCTATACCGAGCTGTATTTCTCGCCGATCCTCTGGCCTGATTTCGACGATCAGGCGCTGTCGGCGGCGCTGTCGTGGTATGCCGGGCGCGAGCGCCGCTACGGTCGCGTACCGGAGTCTGCGTAGTGTTGGTTCAACGCGTCCTGACGGCGCTGGTGTTGCTGCCGCTATTGCTGGCGCTGGTCTGGTATGCGCCACCTGCCGGCATCTATGCCGCGTTCACGGCGATCGGCGCAGTCGTCGCCTGGGAGTGGGCCGGGCTGATCCGTCGCGATGGCCAGCCGACCGCTGTGGTGCAGCGCATGGCTTATGCCGCGCTGACCGCGGGGCTGATGGCGGGCCTGTGGTTTGCTCCGGATCGCGCCCTCTGGCTGCCGTGGCTGCTCGCCGCTGCCTGCCTGTGGTGGATGCTGGTGCCGGCGCTGTTTCCGGGTTTTCCGGGCAACCTGCAGCGCCATGCGCCGCCGCCGCTGGCGATGGCCGTGCTCGGCTGGTTGCTGATCACTTCGACGATGCTGGCGCTGGCGCAGATCCACGCGCATCCGGACGGTGCCCTGCGCTTGCTCTATGTGCTGTTCCTGGTCTTCGCGGCGGATACCGGCGCTTTTCTCGCCGGACGCAATTTCGGCAAGCACAAGCTTGCGCCGGGCATCTCGCCGGGCAAGACCATCGAAGGTGCGATTGGCGGCCTGTTGCTGTGCGGCGCCTGGGCGCTCAGCGCCGGTGTGTTCGTCTTCAAGGTGCAGGGTAGCGATCAGATCCTGAGCCTGCTGGGCCTGTCGATGGTGGCCGCTGCCGCGAGCATCGTTGGCGATCTGGTGGAGTCGATGTTCAAACGTCACGCCGGCGTCAAGGACAGCGGCAACATCCTGCCAGGCCATGGCGGCATGCTGGATCGCCTCGACAGCATTCTCGCCGCCGCGCCGGTGATGGCGCTCGGCCTTGGACTGCTGAAACTCTGATGCAACAGCTCGTCGTTCTAGGCGCGACCGGAACGATCGGGCGCAATACGCTGGATGTCGTGCGGCGCAATCCTGAGCGACTCAAGGTGCTCGCACTGAGTGCGCAGCGCGATGTCGACGGCCTGTTTGCGCAGTGCCAGGAATTCCGCCCCGCCTATGCGGCGCTGGCCGACGAGTCGGCGGCGGCAAACCTGCGCAGCAAGCTGAAGGCGGCAGCGCTGAATACCGAAGTGCTGGCGGGCGCCGATGCGGCAGCAAGCCTGGCGGTGCTGCCGCAGACGGATCAGGTGATGTCCGCAATTGTCGGCGCAGTCGGCCTGTTGCCGACACTGGCTGCGGTGCGGGCCGGCAAGCGCGTACTGATCGCGAACAAGGAACCGCTGGTGATGGCGGGTGCCTTGCTGATGAGCGAGGCCGCCAGGCACGGGGCGACGCTGGTGCCGATCGATTCCGAACACAACGCCATTTTCCAGTGCCTGCCTGCGGGCAGCCGCTGCGGCGATGCCCCCAAGGGCGTTCACAAGCTGATCCTCACCGCCTCCGGCGGGCCGTTCCGGGAAACCCCGATTGCCGACCTCGGCAGCGTGACGCCGGCGCAGGCGGTGGCCCATCCGAACTGGGTGATGGGGCCGAAGATCTCGGTTGATTCGGCGACGATGATGAACAAGGGCCTGGAACTGATCGAGGCCTGCGTACTCTATGCAGTGCCGGAGTCACAGGTTGACGTTGTCATCCATCCGGAAAGCGTCATTCACTCGGTCGTGGAGTATCTGGACGGATCGATGCTCGCGCAGTTGGGCCAGTCGGACATGCGGGTGCCGATTGCCCATGCGCTGGCCTGGCCGGAGCGCTGGAGTTCGGGCGTTGATGGCCTGAATCTTGCCGCTGTTGGTCGCCTGCGCTTCGAGGCGCCGGATCTGAACCGCTTCCCGTGCCTGCGTCTGGCACGCGAGGCGCTGCAGGCCGGCGGTAATGCGCCGAATGTATTGAACGCAGCGAACGAAGTGGCTGTCGAAGCGTTTCTGGGCGGTCGTTTGCCTTATACGGGGATTGCTGAATTGATTGCACGAGTGCTGGATGTGGCCGGGCGCGAATCGCTGGCAGGCGGGGCAGATCTTTCTGCCATCCTCGCCGTCGATGCCTGGGCGCGGCAGACTGCGGGAGCCTTGCTCGATGCTTGATCTGCTGTGGTCCATCAGCGGCTTCATCGTCGCGATCAGCCTGCTCGTCGCCTTTCATGAATTTGGCCACTACTGGGTTGCGCGCCGCTGCGGCGTCAAGGTCCTGCGCTTCTCGATCGGCTTCGGCAATCCGCTGTGGACCCGCGTCGATCGCGAAGGCGTCGAATGGGTGATTTCGGCGATTCCGCTCGGCGGCTACGTCAAGATGCTCGACGAGCGCGAGGGCGATGTGCCGCCTTCAGAGCGGCATCTGGCGTTCAACAACGCCAGTGTCTGGCGCCGCATTGCCATCGTTGCCGCCGGCCCGCTGTTCAATTTTGGCCTCGCGATTGCGCTGTACTGGGCGGTGTATGTGCTCGGCGTCGAAGGCATCCGGCCGGTGATCTCCCAGCCGCCGCCAGCCAGCGTCGCCGGCAAGCTCGGCCTGGTTGCCGGCATGGAAATCACCGAGGTCGACGGCCGAGTGGTCGCGACCTGGACCGAGCTGCGCACGCAGCTGATCGATCAGGCCCTGGATCGTGGACAGATCGATCTGCGCTGGCGCGAAGCTGACGGTACCGAGCGCGGCGGTGCGCTGGATCTGCGCGCGGTGCGGGTTGATCCGGAATTCCTGTTCGATGACATCGGCCTGGCACCGTTCGAGCCGGCATTGCCACCGGTGCTGTCGGAAATCGTCCCGGGCGAGGCCGCGGATCAGGCCGGCTTCAAGGTCGGCGATGTGCTGCTTGCTCACGACGGCGAGGCAATCGAGTCCTGGCAGCAGTGGGCGCGGTGGTTGCGTGCACATCCGGGCGAGGTCGCGCAGGTCGAAGTGCGTCGTGGTGAAAGCGTCCTGAACCTGCCGGTTGTGATCGGACGGGTCGGCGAGGGCGAGCAGGGTGTCGGCCGCTTCGGTGCCGCCGTAGCGAACCCGGGGGACTTGTGGCAGGATTTGCGCGCCGTGAGCCGCCTGGGTGTTCTGCAGGCGTTTCCGGCAGCTGTTGTACAGACGTGGCGGATGTCGTCCATGACGCTGCGGATGTTGGGGCGGATGCTGACGGGCGACGTGTCGGTCAAGAATGTCAGCGGACCCATCCAGATCGCGCAAGTGGCCGGTTATTCGGCGCAGGTGGGCGTGGTTTCGTTTTTGAGTTTCATGGCGATCGTCAGTGTGAGCCTCGGCGTGCTGAATCTGCTGCCGGTACCGGTTCTCGATGGCGGTCACTTGCTGTTTTACGCGCTCGAAGCGCTTAAGGGTTCGCCGGTTTCAGAAAGTGCGCAGCTCGCAGGTCAGCGATTGGGTCTGACACTGCTCGCACTGCTGATGGGGCTTGCGTTCTACAACGACATCGTGCGCCTGCTGAACTGAGCGCCTGTGGATCAGACAACGTTAAGAAATCGCACCCGGTGATCAAATTCAAGTATCCCAAGACCGCCATTGCCTGCGCGGTTGCAGCCTTCGCCCTGACGGCGCAAGCCCATGCCTTCGAGCCGTTTGCCATCAAGGACATCAAGGCCGAGGGCCTGCAGCGTCTTGAGATCGGCACGGTTCTGACCTATCTGCCGCTGGCGGTCGGCGATGAGCTGAATTCGGCGACTTCGCGCCAGGCGATCAAGGCACTGTACGGCTCCGGCCTGTTCCAGGATGTGCAGCTCGAACGCGAAGGCAGCACGCTGTTGATCCGCGTGCAGGAGCGACCCGCCATTTCCACCTTCGAGATCGACGGCAACGACAAGGTCGGTGGCGACGAACTCGACAAGTCGCTGAAGGACCTCGGCCTGTCGGAAGGCGAGCTGTTCCGCCGTGATCTGCTTGATCAGGTCGAACAGGAACTGCGTCGCCAGTACTACTCGAACGGTTACTACGACGTCGCGATCGACTCCAAGCTGACCGAAGAACCGAACAACCGCGTCAGCCTCAAGATCGATGTCACCGAAGGCAAGGTGACGACGATCCAGGACGTCAACATCCTCGGCAATTCGGTGTTCGACGACGAAACCCTGCTTGAGCAGTTCGAGCTCAAGGCCACCGACTGGGTGCCGTTCCAGCGCTCGGATCGCTACTCGAAGCAGAAGCTGGTCGGCGATCTGGAAAAGCTGCAGTCCTACTACCAGGATCGCGGCTATCTGAAATTCAACGTGCGTTCGGTGCAGGTTGCGCTGACGCCGGAGAAGGAAGCGATCTATGTCACCGTCAACGTCGAGGAAGGTGACATCTACATGGTCAAGGAACGCCGCTTCTCGGGCGAGACCATCCTCAATGATCGTTTCCTAGAAATTCTCACCAGCACCAAGGCTGGCGATACCTTCTCGCGCAAGGAAGCGACCGAGTCATCGGACCGTATCGAGGCCGCGCTGTCGGACATCGGCTACGCGTTTGCCAAGGTCACGCCGATTCCGGAAGTCGACGAAACCGGCAAGCAGGTCAGCATCAATTACTTCATCGAGCCGGGCAAGCGCGCCTACGTCCGTCAGATCACGTTCACCGGCAACACCGGCACGAACGACGAGACGCTGCGTCGTGAAATGCGCCAGCTGGAAGCCTCGCCGTTCTCCAAGTCGGCGGTCGAGCGCTCGCGCGTGCGTCTGGCGCGTCTGCCGTTCATCGAAGAGGCCGAAGTCGAAACCCAGCCGGTGGCCGGTTCCGACGACCTCGTCGACATCCGCTTCCGCGTCAAGGAACGTCCGCCGGGTTCGGTGCAATTCGGCGTCGGCTACTCCGGTGCGCAGGGCTTCCTCGTCACCGGTCAGGTCACGCACACCAACTTCCTCGGCACCGGCAACCGTATCGACGCGTCGGTACAGAACAACACGATCTCGCGCAGCATCAACCTGAGCTGGACCGATCCTTACTTCACCGAGGACGGCATCAGCCAGGCGATCTCGGTGTTCTACCGCGAGTCGGAATCGGTGATCCGCTACTCGTCGGGTTTCAACTCCAATATCCTCGGCGCCAACCTGACCTACGGCATTCCGCTGTCGGAGTTCATCTCGCTGCGCGCCGGCGTCGGCTTCGAAGACGTCTCGCTCGAAACCTTCCCGAACACGACGTCGGACGAAGTGCTGCGCTTCGTCGTCGACAACGGCACGCGCTACACGACCTACCAGGTCCGCACCGGCCTGAGCTACGACTCGCGCAACCGCACGTTCTTTGCAACCCGCGGCGCGCTGCATTCGTTCAGCGCCGACCTGGGCATTCCGGGGGCCAGCGACGTCGAGTACTTCAATCTCAGTTACCGCGGCCAGGCTTACATTCCGCTCCCCTTCGGCTTCACCTTCGAGGTCAACGGCTCGGTCGGTTATGTCGACGGTTACGGCTCCGACAGCGATGTGCCGCCGTACGAGTTCTTCTTCGCCGGCGGCCCGCGCACGGTGCGTGGTTATCGCGACGGCTCGCTGGGTCCGCTCGACACGCCGTACCTGAATCCGCTGGGCGGCAAGTTGCGCACGACGGGTCAGGTCGAGCTGATCGTGCCGCTGCCGATCGAGAGCGATGGCAAGTCGACGCGCCTCGCGGCGTTCTTCGACATCGGCAATGTGTTTGCAGAGGCCGATCAGTTTGAAACCGATCAGCTGCGTCAGGCTGCAGGCCTCGGGTTCTCCTGGTTCACACCGTTCCTCGGCCTGCTTGAAATGAGCTACGCATTCCCGCTCAATGAGCAGCCAGGCGACGAGACGGATCGCTTCCAGATCACCTTCGGGTCCGGCTTCTAGTTTTTGGTATCCGATTTTCAGCAGTACTACACACAAAGTGAGAGAGACGATGATGATGGTCAAGACAGTTTTCGCCGCTGCTGCAGTGGCTGTTTCGATGCTCGCCGCTGCGCCGGCCATGGCTGCTGACGTCAAGCTGGCGTCGATCCGCTCGAACGAGCTGGTCCAGCAGTCGCCGCAGTTCAAGGCCGGCCAGGAAAAGATGAAGGCCGAGTTCGAGCGTCGTGCGAACGACCTCGAAGCCGAAGCCAAGAAGCTTGCGGAAGACATCAAGAACTTCCAGAAGGAATCCGAACTGCTCAGCGCCGGCGACCGCGCGAAGAAGGAGAAGGATCTCAACACGCGCAAGATCGACTTCGAATACAAGGGCAAGCAGTTCCAGGAAGACCGCCAGAACCGCGAGCGCCAGCTGTTCGCTGACCTGATGACGCAGCTCAAGACGGTCATCGAGAAGGTTGCCAAGGAACAGGGCATCGGCCTGGTGGTCGAGAACCCGGTGTATGCCGAACCGAGCCTCGACATCACCGACACCGTGCTCAAGCGCTTGCAGGCTGGCAAGTAAGCCCGCCGTGACCTGAACGCCGACGGGCTGCCGTCGGCGTGAACAAGCTGCGAAGGCCGGGATTGGCTATGCTCAACCCGGCCTTTTTTGTGGGCGCAGGCTTCCGGCGCTGACTTCAAACGTGCTTGTCATCCATGAGAACGTACACACTCAAAGAACTTGCCGAGCGATTTTCCCTGGAACTGGTCGGGGCAGGGGAGACCCGCGTCAGTGGCGTCTGTGCGCTCAGTCCCGGACGCGCCGGTGCGCTGGCGTTTCTGTCCAACAGCAAGTTGCAGTCGCATTTGGCGACGACGCTGGCCAGCGCCGTGATCGTCGGCGCGCGTGATCGCGACGGCCTGCATGTCCCCGGCCTGATTGCCCAGGATCCGTACCTGG
>JALYJV010000148.1 GCA_030775105.1 Pseudomonadota bacterium
GCCGCTGGTGTGGTGAAGGCGGCCCCTACGGCTCATCGCCTAAGATGCGCGCCACGCGCCCGTAGCTCAGTTGGATAGAGCATCGGCCTTCTAAGCCGAGGGTCACAGGTTCGACTCCTGTCGGGCGCGCCACCATTGTAGTTTTCTACAGCACGCGGGCTGCCTCACGCTTCTCTCGAAGCCGCTGTCACGGTGATGGCCTTTGGCGATTGAAAACCAACCGTTTGCTACTTGAATTCGGTGGATGTCGGATCCTGACTTCCAGGATCGTCGACTTGACGGAATCGAAACGTGTTACGCCCATCAGCCTTGGCTTGATAAAGGCATTCGTCGGCGAGCTTGTAGAGCGTCGATAGAGGCGTGCTGGTCTTGGCAATCACTGCCCCGACGCTGCAGGTAAGTACTCCGAGTGGCGCCTTTATGTTCTCGATCTCAAGCGATTTTGTTTCGCTGACAATGGAGGCGAGAAACGCTTCTGCATTTCGCGGATCGAGATCCGAAATGATCAGGCAGAACTCCTCACCTCCGACCCGAGCCGCTATATCGAGCGCACGGCGCGCGTGCCGACTTAGAGTCATTGAGAATTCCGCGAGCACACCGTCTCCATAGTCGTGGCCGTAGTGATCATTGATCTTTTTGAAATGATCGAGATCAACCAATGCCAGCAGGACCCTCTTGTCGCCGTAGCGGCTGATGGCCCGAACACTCATGTCATGGTGATTCTCCATTGCACGACGATTCGGCAAACCGGTCAGCGAGTCACGAAAAGCCATCATCTGAAGCAACCATGTCGCAGCCCATTGGCGACGGGATGTGGTTTTTGACCAGCTTGCAGATAGCAGGACTGAACCTAAGCAGAGACCTTGAATCAACCAGGTTGATTCACCTCTGACTGCGATACCGATCGGCCACATCTGCGAAGTCGCGTACAGCATCAACCCATAGGTCGCGACAAACAGAAAAGCGCGATCCAAGGGAAATCGCCCAAGCAGGACCACTGCAACAGGCACGACCATGGACGTCGACGGATCAATCCAGAGGCCTGCGCGCTCACTCTCATGGCGCAGATACTCAATGAAGACAATCTCACTGACGAATGCGGCAAGGAGCAGCCATTCGACCAGCTCTGCGTGCCAGAAGCGGAACTGCAAGACTGCGGTCGTGACAAACAGCGCGACGATGAGGCCGACTGGCAGGGCGATTGGCCCGAGGGTCTCCGACGCGGCCTCTCCCAGAAGCAGCTCGCCCCATATGGGCACCGACAAGAACATCAGCGATGTCGCCAGCAGGAGCCCGAAACGCAGGTTGCGGCTGGAGTAGCGGACAAATCGCTGAAATTCCCGCTCGATGTGCGGTGAGAATCGGTGCCCGAACCGGCGTGCGGATGCAGTCCGTTCCAAAGACTGGACATCCTGGGCGGTAATGCCTTCAGCGGCGATACGCCGGCCATCTGTACCCAACTCGCGATGTATGGCACGCGGCTTCATTCGGAGCAGCGGAGTCGGCTGGAGATTAGCCCTGGCTTAGGTTGTGGTTTGCTCATTGGACCCACGGCTGTGAAGCAAGGCCCATTCTATCGATAACGTTCACGCATCAAGGTGAAATCTGCCGAGCGACCCGCTTGGGCTGCTCAGCGGGCTGAATTCGCACCTGTACGCGAGCGCCATACGGTGTTGTAGGTCGATCCAGACGGACAAATCACGGCGTTGCCTTGCTGGGCGCGCCATTCATGCAAACCGCTTGGCTGCAAGCAGCATGGCCTTGGCGCGTTCCTCTCCGCGATTCTTCGGCGGCGCCAGCGTCACCAGCGAGTTCATCAGGGCGCGCGCGGCTTCGCTGACTTGCTGCACGGCGAGCTCGAAGGCTTCTTCGTTGATCTTCGATGGCTTGTTGAAGCCGCTGAGCTTGCGGACGAACTGCAGCGCAGACGCCTGGATCTCGTCCTCCGTCGCCGGTGGATCGAAGTTGAACAGGGTCTTGATGTTGCGACACATGGTTGTACTCCGGCATGTCCTGTGCCGAGGCTAACGCAGCGTGGCGGCTTTGCTCCAGTCGCTTTCTACCGCGCCCTACAGGCTCTTGTAGACCGCGTACTCGAAGTTGAGGAACAGCGGCATCGCCTTGATGTCGGCGAACGGCAGGATCTGCGTCATCAGTACCCCGCCGACGCCGGTCGTCGGATCGATCCAGTAATACGAGTTCGCGAGGCCGGCCCACATCTGGCTGCCGGCGGGGCGGCCGGTCGGCAAGGCCTTGGTGTTGATCATCCAGGCCAGGCCCCACTTCTGCGGATTGTCCGGTGGCATCGGCATGTCGTTGGTGAACTGGCGGTTGGCGCTGCGCACCGGCGGGACGTCGAGCTGGCCGAGATGATTGCGCGTCATCAGGTCGAGGGTTTCGGCCTTGAGGATCTGCTTGCCATTCGCCTGACCGCGGTTGAGTACCATGCGGACGAACTTCAGATAGTCGCCCATCGTGCCGTAGAGGCCGCCGCCACCCATCTGGAATTCCGGTTCCTGCGGTACTTCCAGATCGATCGGTGCCAGCGTGCGTTCGTCGACACGGGCGTGGATGCTTGCCAGGCGCCTGCGCATGTCCGGTGTGATCCTGAATGCGGTGTCGCTCATGCCGAGCGGGCCGAGCACGTTCTGCGCGAGGTAGTCACCGAGTTGCTGTCCGCTCGCGGCTTCAACGACACGGCCGGCCCAGTCGGTGCTGACGCCATACGACCAGCGCTCCCCCGGATCGAACAGCAGCGGCAGGCGGATGCTGTCGAGTGCGCAGCTGATGAAGCCCGGTGCGTTCGTCGCGGCCTGGAATTTCTGGATGTCTTCGCTGAGGAATTCGTAGCTGAAGCCTGCAGTGTGTGTGAGCAGGTGCTTGAGCGTGATTGCCTGCTTGGGCGCGCGCAGGCGTGGTTTGCCGCTGGCATCGAAGCCTTCGAGTACCTGGATCGTGCCCAGTTCTGGCAGCCAGCGCGAAGCCGGGCTTTCGAGATCGAGCTTGCCGCGTTCGACGAGCTGCATCGCGGCGGTAGAAGTGAGGGCCTTGGTCATCGATGCGATCAGGCCGACGCTGTCGAGCGTCATCGGGGCGTCGGCCGCCAGGCTGCGTTTGCCGAAGGCGCCTTCGTACAACGTGCCTTCGCGGCTGGTCACCATCGCGACCACGCCGGGGACGTCGCCGCCATTCGTTGCCTGTTGCAGAACGCCGTCCAGCGCATCTTTCAACGCCATGCTCTCGCTCCGGTGTGGTTTTATTGAACGCGATCTTCCGGGAAAGCGATCCCGGCGAACACCACCCACTCAGGTAGGTTTTATTACGGCTTGATCGCCGTGTTCTGCGCCATGGTCTGTGCGCCGACGACGATCATGCGCACCATCACCGCAAGTTGTTCGGCGATCTCCGGATGCTTGTCGCGCGGAAGATCCATTGCGGTCGCACCGACGGCGAACACCAGGCGGGTGATCGCCTTGGCGGTGAGGGCAGGGTCGGAAAGCGCGGCGCTGTTGGCCTTGGCAAGCCGGATCAGGTCGATGCGCAGTTCGTCTTCGAAGAACTGCAGTTCGCGTTCGACTGCCTGCTTGAAGGCATCGGAGCCGACCGTGCCTTCGCGTAGCAGGATGTGCAGCAGACGCTCGTCGGCGCCGAGCTGTTCCATGAAGGCTTCGACCGAGCTGCGGACGACGCTGCGTTCGGTCGTCGCGCGCTGGCGCGCCGAGCCGATGATCTGGCGCAGCGAGCGGCCGGCGAGGTCGATCAACGCGATCGCGAGTTCATCGGTGTCATGGAAATGGCGATAGAAGCTGTTCGGTGCGATGCCGGCTTCACGTGCCACTTCACGCAGGCTCAACGTGGAGACGCTGCGATTCGGGCCGACCAGCTTGAGCGCGGCGGCAATGATGTCCTCGCGCGAGATCGCCGCCTTGCGCCCGGGCGGAGCGCGAACGGTTTCGGCGGAAATAGTGCTGCTGACGGTCACGGTTTCGGCGTCCGGTCGGGGTGCCGGCATCATACCGGGCGGCATTAATATACACATGTATAGACATTTGTGCAGCAACTCGTATAATGGCCGTCATCCACTCCACCGGATGCCTCGTGTCGATCGCTGCTGCCCCTGGCTCGATGAGCCGCCTGATTGCGCCATTCATTGCGCCCGACGTCTTCGACTTCTGGGCGGCGAAGCTCAACCCCGCGTGGTCGTGGCAGCGTTCACTCGCTCGCGTGGTCGAGCGTCGTGTCGAGGCACGTGATGCAGTCACCCTGATCCTGCGAACGAATCGCCACTTTCGCGGTTTTCTGCCGGGCCAGCATGTCAACGTCAGCGCTGAAGTGGACGGCGCGCGCATCACGCGCAGCTACAGCCTGACCGACATTCCACGCAAAGGCCGGCGCATTGCGTTGACCGTGAAGCGCATCGAAGGGGGGCGCTTCAGCAATCACCTGTCTACACGCATC
>JALYJV010000149.1 GCA_030775105.1 Pseudomonadota bacterium
GCCGACGCCAACGAAGATCTGTTCACGAACGCCCGCGGCCTGCTCGCCCGCCACTACAGCGATGCGCAACTGCACAGCGCTGCAGCGCGCCGCGAATTCGCCGAACCCGATCTCGCAGCGCTCCGGTAGCCCGGACGCAGTCCGGGGCATCGCTCAAGCCGGACGTCTACGGCCCCGGATTGCATCCGGGCTACGCAAACCGCGCGGCTGGGCATAAAATCACCGCCCTTTCAGCGGCGCCGCGGTCTCCCATGTCGGATCAGCACACTTTTGAAGTCATCGTCGTCGGCGGGGGGCATGCGGGCACCGAAGCGGCGCTGGCTGCTGCGCGCATGGGCTGCGCAACGCTGCTGATCACGCAGAACATCGAAACCCTGGGGCAGATGTCCTGCAACCCGGCGATCGGCGGCATCGGCAAGGGCCATCTGGTCAAGGAAATCGACGCACTCGGCGGCATCATGGCGCGTGCTGCCGATCATGCCGGCATCCAGTTCCGCACGCTCAACGGTTCCAAAGGCCCGGCGGTGCGCGCGACGCGCGCGCAGGCCGATCGCATGCTCTACAGGTGGTTCGTCCGCGAGACGCTGGAAAACCAGCCGAACCTGACGCTGTTCCAGCAGGAAGTCGAAGACTTGGTTGTCGAGAGCGGCACCGTGCGTGGCGTGGTCACCAAGCTCGGCCTGCGCTTCTTCGCACGCAGCGTCGTGCTGACGACAGGCACCTTCCTCGGTGGCCGCATCCATGTCGGTTTGACGAACCATGCCGGCGGTCGCGCCGGTGATGCGCCGTCGCTGCCGCTCGCAGCGCGCCTGCGTGAGCTGCATCCGCGTGTCGGCCGTCTCAAAACCGGCACGCCGCCGCGTCTCGACGGTCGTACGATCAACTGGTCGATCCTCGCCGAACAGCCGGGCGACACGCCGCGGCCGGTGTTCTCGTTCATCGGCTCGCCTGCCGATCAGCCACGCCAGATCAGCTGTCACATCACGTATACCAACGTGCAGACGCACGACATCATCCGTGGTGCGTTCGATCGCTCGCCGATGTTCACTGGCGTCATCGAAGGCACAGGGCCGCGCTACTGCCCGAGCATCGAGGACAAGGTCAACCGCTTCGCCGACAAGGATCGCCACCAGATCTTTCTCGAGCCCGAAGGCCTGAACACGCGCGAGATCTATCCGAACGGCATCTCGACCTCGATGCCCTACGACGTGCAGGAACAGTTCGTGCGCAGCATGGTTGGTCTCGAGAACGTGCGCATCACGCGCCCGGGCTACGCGATCGAGTACGACTACTTCGATCCGCGCGATCTGCAGGCCTCGCTGGAAACCAAACCGCTCGCCGGCCTGTTCTTCGCCGGCCAGATCAATGGGACGACCGGTTACGAGGAAGCCGCTGCGCAGGGCCTGCTGGCCGGCATCAACGCCGCACGCAAGGCGCGCGAACTGCCGGCCTGGACGCCGCTGCGTCACGAGGCCTACATCGGCGTGCTCGTCGACGACCTGATCGCGCGCGGCACGACCGAGCCGTATCGCATGTTCACCTCGCGCGCCGAGCATCGTCTGCTGCTGCGCGAAGACAATGCCGATCTGCGCCTGACCCCGACCGGCCGTGAACTCGGCCTCGTCGACGACGCGCGCTGGGCCGCGTTCGACACCAAGCGCAACGCGATCGATGGCGAGCGCGAGCGGCTGAACACGCTTTGGCTGAAGCCGGCGCAGTTGCGCGATCCAGCGATCGTCGAAGTCTTCGGCGAGTCGCCGAACGACAGCGGCCTTTCCGGCACCGATCTGTTGCGTCGCCCCGAAGGCAGCTACGCGATCCTCCAGCAGCTTGGCCTGATGCCGCAGGAGACCGCCGCCGTTGTCGCGGAGCAGGTCGAGATCGAGGCCAAGTACGCCGGCTACATCCAGCGCCAGCAGATGGAGATCGCGCGCAGCCTGCGCTATGAAGGCGCGCCGCTGCCGCTGGACATGGACTATGCCGATGTCAGCGGCCTGTCGAATGAAGCGCGCCAGAAACTGAACAGCCACAAACCGCAGACCGTCGGCCAGGCCGCACGCATCGCCGGCATCACCCCTGCCGCGGTTTCGCTGCTGCTGGTGCACCTGAAGAAGCGCGGCGAGCTGCGCCGGACGGCCTGATCGGCCCAAGAACGGGTCCGGAATCGAGACTGAATCGCGTTCAGATTGGATTCATCGCGAAGGTCTACTCTGCAATCACCGGTAGCAACCAGCCCCCACTGAGCTACCGGGCACTCCCAGGCCCTGCTTCCCCCCGCAGGACCTCAGAACCCACCGGCTCCCCCAGCAGGTGGGTTCTTTTTTGGTCGTCGGTTTCTACCGCCGCGGCTTGCGCGGCAGATAGTGATGCACCCGCCCGCCCTGGTCGCGCAGCCACAGCTTCTGTGGCAGGAATTCCGGCATCTGCTGCTCGACCAGTGACCAGAACTGCTCCGAGTGGTTCATGTGCACGAGATGACACAGCTCGTGGATCACGACGTAACGTAACGCCGGCGGCGGCACCATGATCAGACGCCATGACAGCGAGATCGATCCGTCGGCATTGCAACTGCCCCATTGGGTCTGCGGATCAGCGATCTGCAAATGGCTCCAGCGCACACCGAGACGGGCCGCTTCTTCATCCAGCAGGCGTTGCGCATCAACCTGGGCGCGGTGCATCAGCTCGCGCTTGAGCACCAGTTCCAGCTTGTGCGCGTTGCGGCAGACCTCCGCCGGCGCAAAAATCGTGATGGCCTCGGTCTCGACGCGAACCTGCACACGCTTGAGCGTGGCGGCCTGGACGCAGACCGGCACCATGCGCCCGCGCAAGAGGATTTCGTCGGTGCCATCCCAGCGCACCGGTGGTGGCACCGGATTGCCGCCGTCGCGCTCAGCATATTCATCGAGCTTGTCCCGCACCCAGGCATCGCGCGATTGCAGAAAAGCCAGCGCCTCATGCCGCGGCACCCAGCGCGGATAGACCAGCAGCACCTCGCGGTCCGGACGGACTTCCAGGCGGATGCTGCGCGCGCGGTCGCTGAGTTTTTCCCGCAGCCGGTAATCGCTGCGGAACAAGTCCATCTGGTCCGTCATGCCCATCCCTGAACCGGCTTGGGAGCGTTTGTGACAGCGCCGACCCGAAACGGTAACTTTTTGTTCATGCCCGTAGCGCGCCCTTCAAACACCACACTTTGTTGCGTCGCACATCGACTTTATCCACAAGCTTATCCCCGTGATCTGTAGATAAAGTTCACCGGTGGTTCAGTAAACCGGTCAGCGTGCGGAATAGCCAATGCGATCAAGGACTCCGTCGAGTTCGTCGAGGGAATGAAACTTGACGCGTAGTTCACCTTTGCCGTCGCGGCCGGCCTGCAAAGTCACAGGGCAGGCCAGCAGATCAGACAGTTCACGTTCGAGAAGCTTCCAGTCGCTGGCCTTTCCTGGCTTGAACACGATCTTGCGATCGCGCGTCGCGGCGAGCTTGCGCTCCAGCTGGCGCACCGAGAGCTTGTGGCGGATCACCTCGTCGGCCCAGCGCACCTGCTCTTCGAACACGACGCCGGCCAGTACCTTGGCGTGGCCCGGATTGAGGTGGCCGGAATTGACCAGCGCCTGCACCGGCTCGGACAAGTTGAGCAGGCGCAGCGCATTGCTGACGTACTCGCGCGACTTGCCGACGCGCTCGCCGATCTCTTCGTGGGTCAGCTCGAACAGCTCGCCGAGGCGCTTGAGGCCGGCCGCGGTTTCCATCGGCGTCAGCGATTCGCGCTGCAGGTTTTCGATCAGGCCGACGACGAACGCTTCGGTGTCCGAAAGATCATCGCGGATCACCGCCGGCAGCTCGTGCAGACCGGCCTGTTGTGCCGCGCGCCAGCGCCGTTCGCCGGCCAGCAGTTCATAGCCCCAGACTCGCGTGCGCAGAACGACCGGCTGCACGACGCCGGATTCCTTGATGCTCTCGGCAAGCTCCTTGAGCGACTCGGCGTTGAAGTGCCGGCGCGCCTGCTGGCTACCCGGGCGGATCAGGTCTATCGGTATCTCGCGAATTTCGACAGCGGACTTCTTTGCGCTCATGCAAACATTGTACGTC
>JALYJV010000150.1 GCA_030775105.1 Pseudomonadota bacterium
GTGCACGCCTGCCAGCGGCTGTGGCTCTGGCGGCGGGCTTGTTTGCCGAATGCCTGGTTGGGCCGATCTGGATCGGTGCTGGCATCGGGCACGGTATGGGTGCGGGATAAGGGGAATGGTCGAGATCATGCGAAAGCAATCGGCACAGCTGTACAGGCCACGCCAGCAGTCTGGCGCGGCGCTGGTCGAGTTCGCTTTCGTGTTTCCCATCCTGTTCCTGCTGGTCTATGGCGTGATCGTCTACGCCTACGTCTATGTGATCCAGCAGTCCATCACCTTTGCCGCACAGGAAGGCGCGGCGGCGGCGGTGTCGGTCGATCCGGCCACCGCAAATCCGCTGACGGTCCAGCAGGAGGTTGTAAGATCTACCGTGAGTTCGGCGCTGTCGTGGCTGCCGGAGTCGCAGCGGGCGCGGGTGCTGGGGGCGGGCGGCGAGCGGGTGCAGGTTGTGCTGTGTCCGCAGGGGTCCGGGGGCTGTCCGATCGACAGCAACGCGTTGCGCGTGACCCTGAATTTCACCGTGCGGCCGGCCGGCAGCGACTGCGCGACCGGGGCGCTGTTTCCGATGCTGAACCTGTTTCTGGTGGGCTGCATTCCGCCGCTGCCGGAAACCCTGAGCGCATCCGCCGTGGTGCGCATATGAACACGCATACTGAGCTGCAGCAGATGGCCACCATTTATCGGACCAAGGCGCCGATGGGGACAGCACAATGAGCAGTACCACGATCAAGATGATTGCGGTGGTTTCGGTGCTGGCGGCCATCGTCATGGTGCTGCTGGGCTTCCAGTTCAGCCGCAACTTTGCCGAGCAGGCACAGAAGGCTCAGGAACAGGCCAGCGTGCAACAGGCCGAACAGACGCTTGCGGTGGTCGCGTTGCGGCCGCTGGCGGCCTACGAGCCGATTGCGCGTGATGCGATTGCACTGGTTCCAGTATCGATCGTGCCGCCATCGAATTACAGCAACATCGACGATGTGGTCGACAAGGTGCCGCTGGTCGACATCGACGCCGGCGCGCCGGTGACCCAGCGCTATTTCAAGGAAGGCAATGCGCTGGTGCGGGTGATCCCGCCCGGACATCAGGCGGTCTCGGTCGAGGTCAATGACGTGGTTGCCGTTGGTGGCTTTGTCCGCCCGGGCGATATCGTCGATGTGCTGCTGTTCCTGCGCAGCGGCGCCAACATGGCCGAACCGCAGTCCCGGGTTTTGCTCGAGAACACCCGCGTGCTGGCCTACGAAGAACGCATCATTGATCGGCCGGAAGGGATCAAGAGCGACGACAAGCAGCGCGCCCGCGTGCGCACAGCGGTCATCGCCGTGCCGGACAAGGACACGACCAAGCTGATGCTCGGCGCCAGCCTGGGCGAACTGCGCCTCGCCCTGCACGGGCTATCTGCCGACCTTGAAGGCGAAGAAGCCATTGAAGCGCCGCCAGCCGAGCAGGCCCTGGCGGCGACTACAACCACTGCCGGCACGACGCCAGCGGCGACCGCTGCGCCGGTGCCGGACAAGGCCATCAGCCTTGCCGAGCTTTCGCGCTTGCAGCAGAAATCAGTCGGTGCGCAAGCACCAGCGCGACCCAAGGTCGAGATCCTGCGCGGCAGCGCCCTTGAAACCGTGACGACGCAGTAGGCCCACACATGAAGCAGCCCCATACAGGTTTCCACGCTAGCCGTCTGATCGGTGCCGTGCTCGCCGGCCTTGCGGCGATGCTGACGCTGCCGGCGACGGCGGCCAATCCGGGCGACGTGCTGCTGATTGAACAAGGCACGCAGAAGCTGCATCGCGCCAGTGGGCAGGTGACGCGGGTGGCGGTCGGCAATCCGGCGATTGCCGACGTCAATGTCGTCAACCAGCGCGAGATTCTGGTGACCGGCAAGACCCTCGGCATCACCAGCCTGATGGTCTGGATCAAGGGCCAGAGCGCGCCGGCCCAGTACCGCGTGCGCGTCAGCGAGGTCAGTGACCCGACGCGCAGTCCGATGCCTGATCCGGAACTGCAGGCGGCAATGATCGATCAGGGCAAGGGTCTGTCGGGCCAGCTGCCGAATCTGATGGCGCACCGGCGCGCGACGCAGGCCGCACAGGTTTCGAAGGAAGGCACGATCGCGGATCGCAGCGATGTGCGCATGGACACACAGGTCATGACCACGGTGCGGATCGCCGAAGTCAGCCGCAGCACGATGCGCCGTTTCGGCTTGCAGGGTTCCAAGGCTGGCACCGGTGATTCCGGCGGGCTGTTTGCGCCGGGCAGCCTCAGCGGCGTTTCGCAGAATGCTGGTGAAGACGCGGGCATCGAATTCAACCAGAGTCTGCCGATCCAGAGCGCATTCAATCTGGTCTTCGGCAATCCGACCCGCGGCATCCTCGGTGTCCTCAGCCTGCTCGAAGGCAAGGGCCTGGTGCGCGTGCTGGCCGAGCCGAGCCTGGTCGCGATGAGCGGGCAGACTGCCAGCTATCTGGCCGGTGGCGAGTTCCCGGTACCGGTCAGCCAAGGCGGGTCGTCGGCGTCCGGCGGCATCTCGGTGCAGTACAAGGAATTTGGTGTGCGTCTGTCGCTGACGCCGACCGTGCTGGCGCGCAATCGCATCGGTCTGAAGGTTGCGCCGGAAGTCAGCGACCTCGACTTCAGTGCCGGCATCCAGATTGGTGGCGTCGCGGTGCCGGCCCTGTCGGTGCGCCGCACCGAAACCACGATCGAGCTCGGCGATGGCGAAAGCTTCGTCATTTCCGGCCTCATCAGCAGCAGCCTCAGCGACCAGGTCGACAAGCTGCCGTGGCTGGGCAGCATCCCGGTGCTCGGGGCGTTCTTCAAGTCCAACAACTACGAGCGCAACGATCGCGAGCTGATCATGGTTGTGACCCCGCATCTGGTGCGACCGATGGCCAAGGGCGCGCCGCTGCCCAAGCTGCCGGGCTCCGAGTACGACGCCTATCACCCGTCCGCAGCACGATCGATCTTTCTGGAAAGCGGTGATTTCGACTCAGGGTTCAGCCGCTAGACTCATGCGGATGCCTATCTACCGGAACCGCACTCCATGAAAACCCAGGCCGTCGTCGTCGCCGACGATCCCGTATATGTCAGCTGGCTCGAGAACTCAGCCGGGCAGGGCGCGGAGTTTTCCTTGGTCCGGCCACTGGATGCCGAAGACCTGATCGAACGCGTGCAGCTGATGGGCCGCATCGATGTCGCGTTCTTCCAGTTCGAGGCGAGCAATCTCGACGCCCGCATCAGCATGATGGAGCGCCTTGCCGAACGCATGCCGGACCTGCCGCTCGCTGGCCTCGGCGCGGACAGCAATCCGGACATCGTGCTCGCCGCGATGCGTGCCGGTGCACGCGACTTCCTGGTCCTGCGCCGTGACGAAGGCGATGTCGGCGCGCTGTTAAGCAAGCTGCTGCGGCGTACCGTGCCGACTGCGCGTGCCGCGCAGAAGGAAGGCCAGCTGTTCGGCGTTTTCGGCCCGCATCCGAGCGAGTCGATTGCCTTCGTGGCCGAGCACCTGGCGCTGGCGCTGCAGGCGCAGCTGCCGCGTACCGAACAGGTGTTGCTCGTCGATGTGGCCTCGCCGGCCGGTGCCGCCGCGATCTTCCTGAACATCACGCAGGCGTACAGCGTGCTGGATGCGATCAACGATGTGTATCGCTGCGACCAGACGCTCGTCGATACGGCGTTTTCCAAGCATGCGTCGGGGCTGTACGTGCTGAGCCTGCCGGAAGATCTGATCGGTCAGGCATCGGCGAATTTCGACGAGTTCGTCAAGCTGCTGAAAGTCGTGCGCGGCTTGTTTGCCGCGGTCGTCGTCAGCTTTGACGGTCATCTGCCGCTGACGACGCTGGCCGGCATCCTGACCCAGGCGGACCGCTCGATATTGCTGTCCGATCAATCGATCATGAAGTCGCGCCACAGCAAGTACCTGCTGCGCGCGCTGCGCCTTGAAGACTGCCCGCTCGATCGCACGGCACTGGTCGTCAACAACTATCAGCGCCGGCTCGGGCTTGAGCCGGAGAATCTGGCGGAGATTCTGGATCTGCCGGTGCTCGGTACGCTTGCGGCCAGCGCAGGCCATGCGCGTGTGCAATCGATGAATGCCGGTGAACCGATGTTCGCGACCGCGCCGAAGGATCCGTTCTGCGCGGATGTCCGCCGACTGGCGACGGCGCTGATGGGGGCGCAGGCGCGAATGGAGCGTCCAGCCGCCGGCTTGCTCGGTCGTCTGCTCGGCTGATTGCGTCGATCAAATGACTGTCAGCACGCCAGATCTGCAGATCACCCGCTTCCGCCTGTCGGAGCAGTATCAGCAGCTCAAGCACAGCTTTCATCAGCATCTGATCCAGCAGATCGAGCAGCGCGATCTGGATATCGATGGCTGGGATGCGGCAAAGATCGATCGCTTCATTCTCGAGCAGATACGCCGTTACATCGTCGAGCAGCGTCTGCCGGTCAGCCAGCGGGAATCCGAAACGCTCGCCCGCGATGCGCGCGACGAGCTGGTCGGCTATGGACCGATCCAGGCGCTGGTCGACGACGACAGCGTCAACGACATCGTCGTCAATGGACCGGGTACGGTGTTCGTCGAGCGCGAAGGCCGCCTCTACAGCGAGCCGGTGCGCTTCTTCAACGACGGCCATGTCATCCGTGTGATCCAGCGCATCCTCGCGCCGATCGGACGGCGCGTCGACGAATCCACGCCGATGGTCGATGCGCGCCTGCCGGATGGTTCGCGCGTCAACGCCATCATTCCGCCGATTGCACTCGATGGGCCTTGCCTGTCGATCCGCAAGTTCCGCAAGCAGCCGCTGAGCGCGGAGGATCTGCTGCGCTTCGGCACGCTGACGCCGGTGGCGCTGGCCTATCTGCAGGATCGCGTGCGCGAGCGCACCAACCTGATTGTCATCGGCGGCACCGGCTCGGGCAAGACCACCTTCCTCAATCTGCTGTCGCAGTGGATTCCGCAGGACGAGCGCGTGATCACGGTCGAGGACGCGGCCGAGCTGCGGCTCGGTCACAGCCATGTCGTGCGTCTGGAAACGCGGCCACCGAATCTGGAGGGCGAGCGCGCAATCTCTGCGCGCGACCTGGTGCGCAATGCGCTGCGCATGCGCCCGGATCGCATCGTCGTCGGCGAAGTCCGCGGCGACGAAGTACTCGACATGCTGCAAGCCATGAATACCGGCCACGATGGTTCGATGACGACCCTGCATGCCAACGGCCCGCGCGACGCGCTGCATCGGTTGGAACTGCTGGCGGGTTTCGCCGGCTACTCGGGCAGCGAGGTCACTTTCCGGGGGCAGGTCGCCTCGGCAATCCAGCTACTTGTGCATGTCAGCCGCCTCAAGGGTGGCGAGCGCCGGGTGATGGCGGTGACGGAAATTGAAGGGGTCAGCGCACAGGGTCTGGCAATGCGCGACGTGTTCCGCTTCGATCTGGAGCGCAACCAGTTGCTCGATTGCCGGGGGATCGGCACATGAGCATGTTCATTGTCTTTGCCTTCGCGGTGCTGCTGGTCGGGCTTGCGATCTGGCTGTTTGCCCGCGCCAATCTGCGTGAGCATGAAGAAGAAGTCCTGCTGCGTCTGCGTGCGACCGGCGCAGACCCATCGATCATCAGCGCGAACCAGGATCGCTCGCAGATCGGCAATCCGCTGCTGCGTTGGGCCTGCTATCAGGTCTGGCGCACCGGTGCGGAGCTGTCGCAGGCGGCGGTTTCACGCATGCTGCTGGCCATCATCGTTCTGGCCGTACTCGCAGTGGCCCTGCTCGGCGTGTTTGCCGGCTTCTCGACGGCTGCAGTGCTGCTGACGCTGGGCTGGGCCTATCTGAACCACATCGCGGATCGCCGCCGCGCGCAGATCGTTTCGCAGTTGCCGGGATTTCTGGAATCGGTGATTCGCGTGCTCGGCGCCGGCAACACGCTCGACGAGGCCATTTCCTCCAGTGCACGCGAAGCACCGGAGCCAATCCGTCCCCTGTTTCTCAGCGTTGGTCGGCAGGTCCGTCTCGGTGCGCCGATCGAATCGGTGCTGATCGAAACCGCAGAGATCCATCGCCTGCATGAGCTCAAGGTAATGGCGCTCGCGGCGGCCATCAATCGTAAGTATGGCGGCAGTCTGCGCAACGTGTTGCGCAGCCTGATTCAGGCGGTGCGCGCGCGCGATACGGCGGCGCGGGAGCTGCGCGCGCTGACCGCGGAAACGCGGTTCTCGGCTGTTGTGCTGTCGATCATTCCGGTCAGCCTGATGATCTACATCTTTGCGCAGAACCCGAGCTACTACCAGGTGATGTGGGCCGATGGCACCGGCCGCTGGCTGCTGATCTTTTCGGTGGGCATGCAGATCTTCGGCATCTTCGCGATCTACCGGATGATGCAATCGACCGGGGAAGGGATGTGAGTGCCGCGCCGACACAGCGCCTGCGCGAAGCGCAGTGGGTGCGGGAGGCGCGCGCCGACTCACTGCGGAGTGTGGGCTGCGCTTTCCGGCACGAGGTGCTCCCGTGAGCCCGAATGCCTTCGGTGCGCTGATTGCCGGCACCATCCTCGTCTGCCTGATCGGCGTCGCGACGCTGGTGATGCTGGGCTTGCGCGCGCGTGGCAGCCTGCAGCTGCAGCGGCGCCTCGTACCGGAGCGCGGCGACGATGAGCGCTTCGATGAGGTTGATCGCTACAGCGTGTTGACGTCGGTCGCGCGCGGTGGCCGCAAGCTCGAAGGCCTGGTCGACAGCGAAGGTGAAAGTGCGCGCCTGCTGCTGCAGGCCGATCTGCGCAGCACTGAAAGCCGCATGCTCTGGTATGTGTTCCAGGGGCTGCTGCCGGTGCTGATCGGTGTGTTGGTGATTGCGTACTGGGTGCTCGCTGAAACTGACAAGAATCGCTCGATGGCGATCATGCTCAGCCTGACCGCGCTGGTGTTTACCTTCCTGTTGCCGCGCTGGATCCTGCGTGGCCTCGCTGCCGCGCGGCAGCGGCGGATCAAGGCCGAAGTGCCGATGCTGATTCATCTGCTGGCGCTGCTGTTCGAAGCCGGTCTGTCGACCCGTCAGGCGCTGGCCAGCCTGATTCGCGAAGGCAGCGGCGTGCTGCCGGAGATCGGTCGCGAGTTCGAGCTGGCGATCCGTCAGATCGAGGCCGGTGCCGACACCGCCAACGTGCTCAAGAGCGTGGCCGACAGCATGGAGGTCGAGGATCTGTCGACCGTGCTATCAGTGTTGCGTCAGGTCGATCGCTACGGTGGTGAGATTCGCGAGCCGCTGCTGGAGACACTGGAAGTGCTCGAGCAGCGCCGCAGTCTCGACCTGCGCGAGCGGGTAAATCTGCTGTCGGGCCGCATGACCGTGGTCATGGTGCTGTTTTTCTTTCCGGCGCTGCTGGTGTTCGTTGCCGGCCCGGCCTTCCTTGCCCTCATCCGCGCGCTGGGTGAGATCAATGGTTAGGGCCTGGTTCATGTCTCCCGATACACACTTGGGAACCCGCTCGGGTCTCTCGATACACCGCGCTGCGCGCGGCACTCGAGACGAACGGACGTTTTTAGTGCCGCCTACCATGAAATCCGTTCGCATCGAGTGCTTGCGAAGCAGGCGTATCGAGATGCCCGGGCTAACCTTCATGCCACGCTTCAGATCAGCTGCCGTCGCCGCCTTGTTCACGTTGCTGTGCACCGGCTGCGCAACGCCGCAGCGCATTGATGGTGGCGCTGGCAATGCTGATGCCCTATCCGTTGATCGCGAGGTTTACGCCGATCTGATTCGCGGCATGCTCGACGAAGGCCAGTACTACGCGGCGCTGGCGCACATCCAGCAACGTCAGCGCACGGGCGGTGGCGATGTCGAGCTGCTGCGTTACTTCGAGGGTGAGGCGCGTCGTGGTCTGGGGCAGATGCCGGAAGCGCATGCACTGTATGCCGGCCTGCTCAAATCGAAGCTCGCGCCGCAGGCCTACCATGGTCTTGGCCTGCTCCATGCCAACGTCGATATACGCCGCGCTGTCGCGTATCTGCAGGAGGCGGCGACGCGTGCGCCGACCGATGCCGAGATCCGCAATGACCTCGGCTATGCGCTGATGCGCGCCGGCGCCCATGACGCGGCGCTCGCGGAGCTGGCAACGGCTGCCGAGCTCGCGCCGGGGTCCGACAAGGCCCGCAACAATCTCATGCTGCTGCTGATGGTCCGAGAGGACGAAGTCGGCGTGCGGCGTTTTGCGCAGGAAGCGGCAATGCCGCCGGAAACCGTGCAGCGCCTGCGCCAGCAGGCACGCACGCTGATGACTTCGAAGGGCCAACCGCGGTCCTGACCGCGAGGAGCAACGCCATGAAAACGACACTGAACCCGCTACGCATTTCCGGCCCGGCACTGTTGACGCTGGCCTTACTGCTGCTGGCCACCGC
>JALYJV010000151.1 GCA_030775105.1 Pseudomonadota bacterium
GGTCGAAGAAGAGCATGCCGATGAGTTGGCAGATCTGCTGCTTGGATTGCCGGTGTAGTGGTGAGGGCGATGCGCAGAACTGCGCAGAGTGCCGCTTATCGCGCTTTCAGCACGGCTGCGAGCCATCGCAGCATGCGGATGACCAATACAGGTCGGCGGATCAGCAGGCGCATGGTCATGCTGCGCGGATAGTCGCTGTTCGTGCCGGCGATCGGCGCCAGCTCCTGCCCGATCTGTTGGCGCTGTACCTGCAGCTGTCGACTCAGCATCTCGCGCTGCTCGGCGAGTGGTACATCCGGATTGTTCCTGATCATAGTGCGCTCTTGAGCAAGGCGATGTCCGCAGCGAGCTCTTCGCGCGTTGCCGAAAAGCTTTGGCTGCCAAGCGCCGACAGCGCTTGAAAGCGGCGCCAGGCGATGCCGGTGCCAACGCCGTAAAGCGCAATCAGAGTGAGCGCGACAGGGATCCGGTAGCTTGTGTCCCAGTAGAACGCCAGCAGCAAACCACCGACCGAGAGCATGACGCACAGCAGGCTGGCAAATCCCATCAACGCAACGGCGAGCATTTTCGACAGGCGGAGCTTTTCATGCGCCCACTCAACTCTGGCCAGCCGTCCATGCAGCGTGGCCTGGGCGAGAAGCGCGCCACCCGCCGCCCGCAGTATGCGAACTGCATCCAGCGGGTGGGGCACAGCGGCGCGCCGGCTGGATTCCGATAGTTCCGAGGGTTTCGATGTTTCCCGGAGAGGCATGCTGATCGGCGTTTACGATGGGCCTACTTTCGGCGCGCGAGCACGACGCCGGCCAGAAACCCCACAGCCGCACCGATGCCGATGGCCTGCCACGGCCGGTCATGCGCGTAATCGTCGGTGATCTTGACGGTATTGCGCGCTTTGTCGGCGATGGCGCCGCCAGCTTCCTCGATCGAGAGCTTCGCTGTCGCAATACGCGCGCTTAGCCGCGCCTTGACGTTGGCCAGATCTTCACTGGTGAGCGACGTGGTGGATTTGACGAGGTCTTCGATATCAGCGACGAAGTTGTGGAACTCGCGCGCTACGCCTGATACGGAGCCGTCGGCTTTTATGCCGGACACCTGTCCGTTTGCGACCGGTTCTGAGAGCGGCTTTGCAATTTGCATGATGGATTCCCAAAAGTGATTGCAGGGGGACATCCACAATGTGCGCGTCAACCGATAGCGTCTGTACGCAAGCGCACCCATTCAACCTGACCTCTGCATGACTGGTTGTCGCAATGCTGCCTGCATAAGCGTTGCAGCACACCGAGGCTGCGCCGGTTCGTCGTCACGATGGATCACCTCCGGAACGATTCGGGTCTATGGCGAGTCACAGATTCATCGCGTGGCCGATCAAGGGAAATGAATGTGACGTCCGTCGTGTCGTGTCTTGCAGCATGTACTGCATTTCTGGTCTTGGCCGGACTGCCTGCAGCGCATGCACAGGACGCGACTGCACTGCAGGCGCGTCATGCAGACTTGCTGTTGTCCTTGGACAGCAACCCGTTCCAGAGACCGATCCATCTGGAATCAAGCGATGTGGATGATCGCCTGGCGGGCGACATCTATGCGCGCATCGACCAGCCATATGCGGTGGTCGGCCCGGCGTTGCAGGACATGGCGCATTGGTGCGACATCCTGATCCTGCATCAGAACGTGAAACACTGCATGGCTTCTGCTGACGAGAAGAACACGCTGAACCTCAGTGTCGGCCGCAAGCACGACCAGCCCTTGGGTGACGCCTTTCAATTCGAGTTTCAGTATGCGGTGATCGCGGCCGACGCCGACTATCTGCAAATTGAACTGCATGCCAGGCAGGGGCCGATCGGAACGAGCGACTATCGCATCATGCTGGAGGTGGCCGCGCTTGATGCGCGCCGCAGCTTCCTGCATCTGTCATACGGCTACAACAGCGGCGTCATGGCGCGCGCGGTCATGCGGAGCTACCTGGCAACGGTCGGCCGCGACAAGGTTGGTTTCAGCCTTGTCGAACCCTCGGCACCTGAAGCGCCCGTCTACGTTGGTGGCACGCTTGGTGTGATCGAGCGCAACACGATGCGCTATTACCTCGCGATCGAAGCTTACCTGGGTGCATTGTCGGTGTCGGTGCCGGAACAGATCGAGAAGCGCCTGAACGATTGGCACAGCGGTATCGAGCGATACCCACGGCAGTTGCATGAACTGGAACGCAGCGAGTATCTCGACATGAAACGCAGGGAAATCCGGCGTCAGCAGACGCCGGATGTCGGGCGGGCGTCCACGCCGCCCGGGCCGCTGTCTGCCTCGGTGAGTCAGGACGCCGTCAGCGCGGCGATGATCTGTGGCCGCACCGCGTTCCACATCGCCTGCCCGGTGGTCTCGTTACTGTCGATCAGCAGCACGGCACCGTAACCCAGATCCTCGTCGATCCACGGGAGTGCCCCGAACAGGCCCGGGGCGGAGAACTCCGGCCCTGCGCTACCCGGATGCAGGCTGGCATCGGAGATGAAGAATCCGAAGGTGTAACCGGGATACAGATTGCTGTCGGCCGGTGAGTACTGGACGCTGCGGCCGGCAATCTGGTTTGTCTCGAGCGCCCTGACCGATCTGGCCGACAGCACGGATGCGCCGCCGGCAGCGCCGTCGTTCAGGACCATCTGCAGGATCTTCACGTAGTCGGCGACATCGCTGGTACCGCTGCCGGCTACGCGTGGATTCGTCACGGTGGCGGGATCGCCGAACGTGAAGGTGCCAAGGCCCAGGGGCTGGCCGATCCTGCTGTCGAAGAACGCTTGCCAGCCCTGGTCGGCAATCCGCGTCGCGATATAGCCTGCCACTTGATAGTCGGCGGCACCGTAGTTGAAAACCAGACCTGGTGTCGATACCAGCGGTGCTGTTGCTATCTGCGCCACGCACGCTTCCAGTGTGATACCGGCCAGGTCATTGAGACAGGCCGGTTGCGCATCGTCCGGCCCCAGGCCCGGCAGGCCGGAGGTGTGCGCGAGC
>JALYJV010000152.1 GCA_030775105.1 Pseudomonadota bacterium
CTGCACGAACGCCTGAACACGATCGGCGGTTACGCCGCGCGCGCACGCGCCGGGCGTCTTCTGCATGGCCTCGGCTTCTCCAGCGAGCAGCAGGACAATCCGGTCGCCAGTTTTTCCGGCGGCTGGCGCATGCGCCTGAACCTGGCGCGCGCGCTGATGTGCCGCTCCGATCTGCTGCTGCTCGACGAGCCGACCAACCACCTCGACCTCGATACGGTGATCTGGCTGCAGACCTGGCTCGGCAACTATCCGGGCACCTTGCTGCTGATCTCGCATGACCGTGAATTTCTCGATGCAGTGACGACACACACGCTGCACCTGGAGCATCTGTCGGCAACGCTCTACACCGGCGGCTATTCCGCATTCGAATTGCAGCGCGCCGAGAAGCTGCGGCTGCAGTCGGCGGCGTATGCGCAGCAACAACAGCGTGTCGCGCACCTGCAGCGCTTCATCACCCGTTTCAAGGCACAGGCGACCAAGGCACGCCAGGCGCAGAGCCGGGTTAAGGCACTGGAGCGCATGGAGCTGGTCGCGCCAGCGCATTGGGATTCGGAGTTTTCGTTCGAGTTTCCGGTGCCCGATAAACTGCCATCACCGCTGGTGAAGTTCGACAAGCTCTCGGCCGGCTATCCGCAGAAAACCATCCTCAGCAATCTGCGCTTGCTGGTTGCACCAGGCGACCGCATCGGCCTGCTCGGCGCCAACGGCGCGGGCAAATCGACCCTGGTGCGCACGCTCGCCGGTGAGCTGCCGCCGCTGAGTGGTCAAGCAGTGCGAGCGCCGGATCTGCGCATCGGCTACTTCGCCCAGCACCAACTCGAATATCTGGATCCGCAGGCTTCGCCGGTGCTGCATCTGCGCCGCCTCAATCCGGAAGCGACCGAACAATCGCTGCGGGATTTCCTCGGCGGCTTCAACTTCCGCGGCGACCGTGCGTTCGAAGCGGTTGCTCCATTCTCCGGGGGCGAGAAGGCGCGCCTGGCGCTGGCGATGGTCGTCTACCAGAAGCCGAACGTGCTGCTGCTCGACGAGCCGACCAACCATCTCGATCTCGACATGCGCCACGCGCTGGAAACCGCGCTGGCCGAATACGCCGGCGCGGTCATCGTCGTCTCGCATGATCGCCATCTGCTCAGCGCGACCTGCGACAGCTTCTGGCTGGTCGCCAACGGCGCCTGCGAACCGTTCGACGGCGATCTCGAAGATTACGCGCGCTGGCTGTCGAACCGGGACGATAACGGCGCGCGACCGCAGCGCGCCGTCGATGGGCCGAAGGAACAGCGCCGCAGCGCCGCGCTGTCGCGCGAGCAGATCAAGCCGCTGCGCGATGCGGTCAAGAAGCTCGACACGCAGATGGCAAAGCTGCAGCAGGAAATGGCAAAGATCGACGCCAGACTCGCCGACCCTGCGCTCTACGCCAGCGCGAAACCGGGCGAGGTCACCCAGCTGCAACGCGAACAGCGCGAACTCAGCGGCCGCCTGTCAGCCGTCGAAGAAGAATGGCTGACGGCTGCCGAAGCGCTGGAAGCTGCGCAGAACTAGCCGCGTCCGCCTACGCGCCGCAGCGGATGCGGTGCGTGAAACGCTTCAACCGAGCACGGCGCTTCTTCAAGCACATGCGGCGGCCGCGAGCGACGATGCAGGCGGTACATCTCGCGCACCCAGGCAATGCCGGGCCGCGCCTGCCAGGGGCACAGCAGCGGCGCGAGGGCGTCGCGGTACTCGGGATCGGAAAACACCGGATGCTCGTCCGGGCAGATCAACGGCGCCAACCGCGCGGCCGCAGTGATGTCTGCAACGCTGAGATGCGCGCCGACCAGATAAACCTTGCCACCTTGAGCGAGCCTGTCCAACTCGCGCAGTGTGCGATCGACAACCCGGCGCGAATGTTCGATCAGCGCCGGAGTCAGCCCCAGGCCGCGGCGGAAAATACGATGCAGCACCGGATAGCCGATGCGCATCAGAGCGGCCTCTCCCAGGCTTGCGTCCAGCGCCCACAGGCGCCGCACCAGCTCCGGTGACTCCAGCAGCGTTGCATAGACGCAGCGCACGATGTGCGGAGCGATATGGTCATAGTGCGCTTCGATCTGCATCACCGCAGCCCGCTCGACCGGGTCCTGCGGAATCAGCGCAAATGGGGCTCGATGGGTTTCCAGCCATTCGAGAATCCTGGTGCTGTCCTGGACCATCACGCCATCGGCCTGCAAGGTCGGCAACGACACCCCCTGACTGCCACCGATGCTCAGAGAGCCGGCGTAATGCAGAAAGGGCGTGAGCCGATGCTCACGGTAATGCAGCCCGACGGCGTCCATTGCCCAGCGGATCTTCTCGCTCGACTGCGACGCTGCGAAGGTATAGAGCGTCATCCCTGAATCTGTGGCTTGCAGCACCTGCTCTGCCATCGCTGATCTCCTTGTACCCACACCGTTCGGCCATTCGTTCCGATCAGGGCACCCTAGCGCTTCAAAGTGACAAGCAAACGTCGCGCCAAGACGACGCGACGGGTTCTCGTTGAGAACCGCAAACCATGAACCCCCGAAGGCGAACGCAAGATGAACTGACCGCTGTCAAACTGGTTTTCCGGCCCTCATCCGGCTAATGTCCGCGCCCTGAGTCTCCACGCTCTTCCACCGCTCCCCGGAAACCGCACTGAGCGACCTGACTGCCAGCATTGCCGGCCTTTCCGCACTGACTGCCCTGTTCGGCGCCGTCATGCTGGTCTTCCTGCTGCCTCGCGCCCGTGCATTGAAACAGCGGCTGGAACGGGCCGACGCGCGCCGCACACCGCCGCAGACCCTGCAGCATGAGGGCCGCAGCGTCAGCGTTCGCGTCTGTGCCCGGCCCACCGGCATCCCCCAGTTCGTTTTTGCAACCCCGATTGCGCGCCAGCCGCCGCTGCAGATTCGCCCCTTAGGCTGGCTGGATCGCCTCGGCCGGCGCTGCGGCCTCGCCCGCGTGGCAGCCAGCGGCGATGCGGAGTTCGATCGCCGCGTGCTGGTGAGTTGCGACTACCGCGAGCTGGCCGCTGTGGCGCTGCGCGAGCCGGCGACACGCGCAGCGGTGCTGGCACTGATGGATGCACAGGTCTGCTCACTGAACTTCGGCAACGGCCAATTGACGGCGTATTTCGACGCATCCGGCGACCCGGCAGACCGGCAGGATCTGCTGGAGCAGCACGCCGCCCTCCTGCGCAATCTCGCTGAACAACAGGCCGCGTTCGTCGGCACCCTCTCGCCAATGACGCCGTTCTGGCCGATCCGCCGGATCGTGCTGCTGATGGGCTGTGCGCTGTTGCCGCTGCTGGCGATGGGCGCCTGCGCATTGCTGCTCGAACTGCGCACGCCACTGGACCTGCAAGCGGTTGTCGTCGATGCGCTCAAGCTGTCGCCGCTGTGGTGGTTGGGCACCTTGGTGCCGGCCCTGGTCTGGCTGCGCGGGCACCCGACCAGCGCGCAGTTGCTGCCGGCAACCCTGGTCGCCACCACGCTCGCCGCAGCGCCCGCGGCGATTGCCTTCCATCTTGCGCGCAACGGCAGCGATGCCGAGGCCGCGCGAGATGTCGTCGTCGCCGTCACCGGCAGCGTGATGCTCTCCGGGACCCGCTCGCCGACCTTGCGCTGGTCCAGCACTGCGCTGCAACGCCGCGGACTGTTTGGCGCGCCGCACTCGCTGTCAGCTCAAGTCGGCGAATTGCAATGGCACGACACGCCGATCGCACGGGCACGCCTGCATGCGCGAATTGCGCCGGGCGCGCTCGGCCATCCCTGGCTGGTATCTGTGGTCGCCGAAGCTGCAGCAGAAAACGGCATCGCTGCCGTCGACAACCCATTGCCGAGCGAACGTGCCATCGATGCCGTCGTGCATGGCCCACAGCCGCAGCTGGCACTGCGGCTGCCGATGCCCGGAGGTCAGGGCGCGGCGCTGCTCGCGCAGGCCAAGTCGCTGTACACAGATGGCGAGTTGCCTGTCGCACGCCAGCGTCTCGACCAGGCGCTGGCACAGCTCGACCGCGAAGGCGCACCGGCGACCATTCGCGCAGACGCTTATTGGTATCGAGCCACGATCTACAGCAGCCTCGGCGCGCCGTTCGAGCGTCAGCAGGAAATGGATGCCCGCACGGCGCTGACGATCATGCCCGGGCATACCGGTGCGGCCCTGCTGCTCGACGATGTGCTGTTCCGCAGCCGCCGCTACAGCGAAGCCCTGCAGCTATGGGAAGTCGTGCTCGCGCAGAAGCCGGAGTATCAGTACGGCCACTACAAGCGCGCGCAGCTGCTGGCGACGCTGGGCGTGCTCAGCGAAGCACGCGTCGAAGCACAGACGACCTGCCGGCTCGGCGAACGGGCAGCCTGCGATCTGGCCGACAGCTTTTGAGCGCATGAGGCGTGAGGCGAAAAACCCTCAGCTGTCCTTGTGCTCACCGTCTAGGTAGTACCACGCGCCGTTCTCGCGCGCGAAGCGGCTGACTTCATGCAGGCGCACTGCACTGCCGCCGCCGACGCGATAGCGCGCGACAAACTCGACGACAGCGGTATCCCCGCCGGTAGTCTGCGCACGCAGAACCTTGAGCCCCAGCCATTTGGTTCTGGGATCGCCGATATCGAGCTGATCCAGCTCATCTGCTGCAGGTCGCGTGCTGGTGTGCCAGGTTGCGAGCAGGTACAGGGTCAGCCGCAGTACATAGGCGCTGTAGCGCGCGCGCATCAGCGCTTCCGGCGTCGGCGCCAGCGCCCCTGCATGGAACCGTCCGCAGCACGCCGGATACGCGAGACCGGATTCGCACGAGCAAGCCTCTGCCAATGGTTTCGCCTTCATGTCGGGCCACCGCGCTGCCAGATCAGACAACGATTGTTCGCCGGCATGGCGTAGTCCTCGATCAGACGCAGGCCGATACGCTGTGCCAGCGCATCCACTGCTTCGAAGTCGCGGATGCCCATATGCGCACCCTGCGTCAGCAGCCAGTCGTTGAAGGTGGCGTTGCTCGCGCTGGTGTGCTCGCCACCGTACTTGAACGGCCCATAGAGAATCAGCCGGCTGTCGTCCGCCAGCACGTTGGCAAGATCGCGAAACAGGAGCTCGACCTCAGCCCAGCTCATGATGTGGATCGTGTTGGCGCAGAACACGGCGTCGAATTTCGCTTGTGGCCAAGGATCGACACTGACATCCAGCGTCAGCGGCTGCGGCGTGTTCGGTAGCCGCGCTTCATCCAGCCACATCCGAATAGCCGGCAGATTGGCCGCGCGATCCGAACACTGCCAGAACAGATGCGGCAGCGCAGCGGCGAAGTACACCGCGTGCTGGCCGGTACCGCTGCCCAGCTCCAGCACCTGATGCCGGTCCGCCAGTTGCTCGCGCAGCACTTCGAGGATCGGCCCGCGGTTGCGCTCGCAGGACGGCGAGAACGGCTTCTCCGTGGTCATTGCGAAAACAGGGCTCGCCTCAGCTCAGAGTCAATGCCAAACCACCAACGCCACGCCACAGGCACAGCAGGCCCAGAACGAGCACAAGGATGAAAGTCAGCAAGGTGCCGTAGAAGCGGCCGAACTTCCATTTCTCGGTGTAGGACAGCGCAACCCCGTGCAACACGCGCGCTACCACCAGCGTGATGCCCAGGGCGTGCAGCAACCACACCGGCGTCGCACCGCCCACTTCCAGCAGCGCCATCATCAGCAGGATGAACGGCACGTACTCGGCGAAATTGCCGTGGCCGCGGATACGTCGCAGCAAGACCTGGTCTTCGCCATGGCCGAGGCTCACGCCATGGCCACGCTGCTGCACGACGCGCACGCTCAGCGTAATAAACAGGATCGCCAGCAGGCCGGCGTACAGCGGTGTGATGAACATCGGCAATTCCCCCGGTTGGTGCCACTGCAGCCTACGTGCCCAGGTCGCGGCTGACAATGTCACACCCCAGGTCTATAACAAGGTCTTCAGCGACAACGGAGTTCGCTATGAAAGCTGTAAGGCGACTTGGAGCAACGGCCGTGCTGCTGTGCGCCGCCTGCGGTGGCGGTGGTAGCGGCACACCGCCGCAGGAACTGGCGATTGCCCTGGTTGATGCGTTCCCGGGGCTGAGCTTCGACCAGCCGCTGGTCTTCGCCAGCGCGCCCGGTGATGCCGACAACGTCTGGGTCGCGACGCGGAAAGGTCTGGTCTACCGTTTCCCCAACGATGCGCAGACCGCTACAGCGAGCGTCGTACTCGATCTGCGTGGCCGCCTCGACGCGTCGGGTGGCGAGCAAGGTTTGCTCGGTCTCGCCTTCGATCCGGGCTATGCCAGCAATGGTCGTGTGTACGTCAATCGCACGATCGACGCTGAGCAGGCGAGCGGCGACAGCAATGCCACGCTGATTGCACGTTTCAGCCCCGGCGATGCCGGCCCCCTCGCGACCGAGACCCGGCTGCTCGAATTTGACCAACCGTTCGACAATCACAATGGCGGCTGGCTCGGATTCGGCGATGACGGCCTGCTGTACATCGCCAGCGGCGACGGCGGCGGTAGCGGCGATCTGCAGAACAATGCGCAGAACCTGAACAGCCTGCTCGGCAAGATGCTGCGCATCGACACCGACGGCAGCATCCCGCCTGACAATCCCTTCGCTGGCGACGCTGGCCGGCGCGGCGAGATCTGGGCCTACGGCTTGCGCAATCCGTACCGCGCGAGCTTCGACCGGGCGAGCGGCGATCTCTGGATCGGCGACGTCGGCCAGAACCAGCTTGAGGAAATCGATGTCGCGCAGGCGGGCGGCAACTACGGCTGGCGCAAGTTCGAAGGCACGCAGATCTACAACGCTGGCGACCCCGATCCGGGCAATGCGATTGCGCCGCTGTATGAGTACGACCACGGCAACGACCGCTGCAGCATCACCGGTGGCTACGTCTATCGCGGCGCGGCGATCCCGACCCTGGTTGGACGCTATGTGTTTGCCGATTTCTGCAGCCGCGAGATCTGGGCCCTGCGCCGCGACGGCGGCAACGTGACTGTCACCGCGTTGGGGACGGTCCCCGGTAATCCGTCATCGTTCGGCGAAGATGCCGCGGGCGAGCTGTACATCACCGCCTTCGACGGCAAGATCTACAAGCTCGTGTCCGTGCCTTAGATTTCAGGCGCGCGCGGCGTTGGCTGAGATCAGTTGCGCCCAGCGCGACCCCAGAGAGGGAGCGAGGTCGTGACCCATGCCGGGAATCAGTTCGAGGCGTGCATTGCGGATCAGCTGCGCGCTGCGCTGTCCGCAGGCCGGCCGCAACAGCGGATCGGCGAGGCCGTGCACGATCTGCGTCGGTGCGACGATCTGCGGCAGCAGGTCTTCAAAACTGCCGGTCGTCAGAATCGCATGCGTCTGCCGCAGCACGCCGCGCGGGCGAAACGCGCGGTCGTAGGCGACACCGGCGAGGCGTCGGCGGTATTCGATCGGCGTCGGAAAGCCGGGGCTGCCGACACGGCACAGCATCGCGGTCGAGCGCCGGATCACCTGCTCACGCGTCTTCGGTCGCGGGCCGATGCCGGCCATGCGCCACAGCACATCGAATCGCGCTGGCGGCAAACTCGGATGATTGGTGCTCGACATGATCGAGTTCAGGCTGAGCACGCGCCGCGGATACCGGCCGGCGATGATCTGCGCAATCATGCCGCCCATCGACACACCGACCAGATGCGCGCGTCGAATCTCCAGCGCATCGAGTAAGCCGACCGTGTCGGCGGCCATGTCGTGCAGGCTGTAGTTGGGCTGCACTGGCCGACCCATGCGTGCACGCAGCCAGTCTGCGGCGATGTTCACCGGCATGCCGAGATCCACTTCGGCCGAAAGGCCAGCATCGCGATTGTCGAAACGGATCACCCGGAAACCGTCGGCGATCAGCTGATTGCTCAAGGCATCAGGCCAGTGAATCAGCTGGCCGCCCAGACCCATCAGCAACAGCAGCGGTTCGCCCTGTACCGGTCCACCGATTTCGTAACTCAGGTGCAGGCCATTGACGCAGGCGCTGCCGGCGGACCAGCTTGATTTCATTGCAGTCGAGGGTCGGATTCGTGACGGTTGTGTGAACGAATCGCGACACTAGCAGGCAGGAAAAATTTTTGTCACCTCGTTTCCCTGTGCAAACCCCGCTGTCATCTTTGTGACAGCAGGCTAAGATTTGTGACAACGCACCATCCGGATATTCAGCATCGCCATGCCTTCCTTTGACATCGTTTCCGAAGTCGACAAGCACGAACTCACCAACGCGGTCGACCAGGCCAAGCGCGAGCTCACCAACCGTTTCGATTTTCGCGGCAGCGACGCGGCGTTCACGCTCGACGATTTCGTGATCACGATGAGCGCGCCGAACGACTTCCAGCTGCAGCAGATGCTCGACATCCTGCGCCCGCGTCTCGCCGCGCGGCAGATCGACCTGCGCTGCCTCGACATTGCCGAGCCGGAAGTGAACCTGTCTCAGGCCAGGCAGAAGGTCACGGTCAAGCAGGGCATCGAGCAGGCACTGGGCAAGAAGATCATTGCCAGGATCAAGGAATCCAAGATCAAGGTCGAGGCGCAGATCCACGGCGAGAAACTGAAAGTCAGCGGCAAGAAGCGCGACGATCTGCAGACCACGATGGCCCTGCTGCGCAAGGCCGAGTTCGACGTGCCGCTGCAGTTCGAGAACTTCAGGGACTAACTAGTCCCCGGCCGCTCGGACTTCGAGGGTCGCCTTGCACAGCGGGAAGCGGCTGCAGCCCCAGTAGGGCTTGCCTGCATCGGGACCGTCCTCGGGCGCCCGCCGCACGTACATCATGCTGCCGCACTTTGGGCAGGCCATGTAGGTCGAGGTGCCGGTACGCGGGATGGGTTTGGATCGCGGGGGCGGTTGCCGGACCGGCTCGGCAGGCACCGAAGGCTGAGGCTCCGCGCCAGCCTTTTGCCGACGCCCGAGCACTGACAACAGCGCCGCGAGGACAAGCAGCAGCGGCAGCACGTACTGCAAAGCCGTTGCCAAGGTCCGGACGTAGTGCTGCGCAGTCGGCTGCTCGGATGCCGGTACCGCCATGCCAGCCAGTGCATGACAAGCGAAGTAGCTCGCCACGGCCAGCAACAGCGCCGCCCACCACGGCAATACCGCCGCCGAGCGGATCAGCTCACTCCAGATTCCTTGACCTTGTCGAGACGTCACCCTCTTGCTCCATCCATGTGCGCTGACATTCCTACTATGGCAGTGACATCGAAACCACGGTGTCGGCTTATCGGCGACTGATGACCGGCCGACGGCTCATGAAGCTTACTTCCGCTTGAGGCCCAATTGCGACGCCAGCACCTTGTCGACGACGCGCGTCGGCAGCAGGCGAGGGATGGTCCAGTTCTTGATGTGACCCGGCACCACAGGGTAACGCGTCTTCGGACTGGCGGCGGTCAGTGCCTCCAGCACGACACCGGCAATGCGTTCGGGTGGAAAACCCTTGCGGCCTTCGGCGACGAAGAAGTCGAGGAACTTCTGCATGGCCGGGAAGATCGCCAGATGCTTGTAAGGCTCGGGATCGACCTGTTCGGCCTTGTCCCAGATCGGCGTTGCGACATGGCCCGGCGCGACCATGACAACGTCGATTCCATAGAACATCAGCTCGCGCCGCAGGCTTTCCGACAGGCCTTCGAGAGCGTGCTTGGATGCCACATACGGCCCGACGAAGGGCGCGCCCATCTTGCCCGCAACCGAGGTGATGTTGACGATGCGGCCGGGAACACCGCTCAGGCTGTCGTCCGTACCCAGCAGCGGCAGGAAGGCCTGGGTGACGATCATCGGTCCTGTGATGTTGACCTCCATCTGCTTGCGGAAATCTCCGATCGGAACATGCGTCAACGGCCCGCCGACGGCGATGCCGGCGTTGTTGACCAATCCCGCCAGACGTGCGCCCTTGAGCGAAGCACGAACCTGCGCGGCAGCGGCATGCACAGCGGCCTCGTCGGTCACGTCAAACACCAGCGGCGTGAACTGGTTGCCGAGATGGGTCTTGAGTGCGTCGGCGTCTGCCAGCTTGCGCACGCTGCCGAACACATGGAAACCCTGTTTGGCCATCAACGCAGACGTGGCGTAGCCGATGCCGGTCGAAACACCGGTGATGACAACTGCTTTCATGGTTGACCCCAAGCCTGAATGAGGCACACAGCTTATCCGCCTCCCGGTCGACACAAACTAACGACCGTTATAACATTTGTTACATACAGAACTGGAGGCCTGCCATGGAACTCAAAATCATCGCCGTCGGAAATTCCGCAGGCGTGCTGCTGCCCAAGGAGCTGCTGGCGCGCCTGCGCGTCGAGAAAGGCGACACCCTGTACGTCGCCGAGACGCCGGATGGCATCAAGCTGATGCCGCACGACCCGGTACTCGCGGCGCAGATGGAAGTTGCGGAGCGGGTGATGCACAAGCGCCGCAATCTGCTGCGCAAGCTCGCTGACAGCTGAGCGCTGTGATGATCGTCTGGATCGAAAAAGCGCTCGTGCAGATGCTGCATGACCGGCAGATTGCCGAACATGGTGGCAACAGTGGTTTGCGCGACGCGGGCCTTCTGGAATCGGCGTTGGCGCGTCCGCAACAACTGTATGCATACGGAGACCCTCCGGCAGATCTCGCCGATCTGGCGGCCAGTCTTGCGCACGGCATCGCCAAAAATCATGCCTTTGTCGACGGCAACAAGCGCACCGCGATTGTGAGCTGCGAAACCTTTATCGAACTCACCGGCGCCGTCCTCGAAGCCAGCGATGCCGACATCTACC
>JALYJV010000153.1 GCA_030775105.1 Pseudomonadota bacterium
CGCCTGCACCGGCCTGCACGGTGCCAACCGCCTGGCCTCGAACTCGCTGCTGGAGTGCCTGGCCTTCGCCGCCGCCGCGGCCGACGACCTGCTGGCGACGCTGGACCAGCGCGAGCTGCCGCAGGGCCTCAAGCCCTGGGACGCCAGCCGCGTCACCGACTCCGACGAGGATGTCGTGGTGTCGCACAACTGGCTGGAACTGCGCACCTTCATGTGGGACTACGTCGGCATCGTGCGCACAACCAAGCGCCTCGAACGCGCGCTGCATCGCATCGAGCTGCTCAAGAGCGAGATCCAGGAGTACTACGGCAACTACCGCATCAGTGCCAACCTGATCGAACTGCGCAATCTGGTGACCGTGGCCGATCTGATTGTGCGCTCGGCACTCAGCCGTCGCGAAAGCCGCGGCCTGCACTACACACTGGATTTCCCGCAAACCCTGAAGCAGCCCTGTCCGACGATATTGCCGGGCAGAATCTAGAGAATCAGGCTACCGAGAGTCGCGCACGCAACTGTCGCAAGCTCTCGGCAGGCAGTTCATCGCCGCAGATCAGTCGGCTCGCGCTGGGCGCACCGTCAATGCTGAAACGCAGCAACAGAACCGGGCCGCGCACGATCGATTCATTGGCCAGCACCGCTTCAGCGGTCTGGCCGTTGCCGCGATGCAGGGTCCAGCCGCCATCGGCGTGCCAGACGATGCGCTTGATCGCCTTAGGGCCATGACCGAACAGCGGATGACGGCGCACGCTGAACCACGACACGCCAAACACGGCGGCGAAGCCGACCATCACCGTCGTCGGTGGTTGCGCCAGCAACAGCAGGATCAGGCAAGCCACGTGCAGCGCATAGACCCAGATCAGGCCGCGCAGCGAAGGCCGCAGCGGCAGGTCAACGGTCGTGCCGAACTCGTTCGTCATGACCGTTCCCTCACCCCACCACCAGCTCTGCGGGTGGTGCCCCCCTCTCCCAATGGGAGAGGGGCAGTGGTGTCGCTACGCGACATGCTATTCACCGGTAGATTCGAAGCTGTTCGACAATGTCATGGTATTCCGAGGGTGTGGGCTCGTAATCCATGACCCAGGTCCAGATGTCCGGATCCTCGGCCAGGGTCACCATACGCAGGAACTGCGCCTTCTCAATCGGTGGTGCGACCACGAAGCGCTGCGCGTAGTAGCGCTCGAACAGCACGTCGAGCTCCTTCATGCCCCGCCGCAGCAGCCAGCGCAGGCGGCCATCGTTGTGCGCGCCTGCGGCGGCGGGGCTCGTGGACATCAAACGGTACGCTCGACCATCATCTGCTTGATGCCGGCAATCGCCTTGGCCGGGCTCAGACCCTTCGGGCAGGTCTTGGCGCAGTTCATGATCGTGTGGCAGCGATACAGCTTGAACGGATCTTCCAGCGCATCGAGACGTTCACCGATCGACTCATCACGCGAGTCGACCAGCCAGCGGTAGGCCTGCAGGAGGATCGCCGGTCCGAGGAAACGATCCGAGTTCCACCAGTAGCTCGGGCAGCTCGTCGAGCAGCAGGCGCAGAGAATGCACTCGTACAGACCATCGAGCTTGGCGCGATCGTCTTCCGATTGCAGGCGCTCGCGCGTAGGCGCGGGTGAGTCGGTCTTGAGCCACGGTTCGATCGACGCCAGCTGCGCATAGAAATGCGTCATGTCAGGCACGAGATCCTTGACGACCGGCATGTGCGGCAGCGGATAAACGCGCGCATCGCCCTTGATCTCGTCGCAGGGCTTGATGCAGGCCAGCGTGTTCGTGCCATCGATGTTCATCGCGCAGGAACCGCAGATGCCTTCGCGGCACGAGCGACGGAATGTCACCGTCGCATCCATCTCGTTCTTGATCTTGATCAGCGCGTCGAGAACCATCGGACCGCAGGTCGCCATGTCGACTTCATAGGTGTCGACACGCGGATTCGCGGTGCTGTCCGGGTCGTAGCGATACAACTGGAACTTCTGGATCTTGGTCGCGCCCGCGGGCGCCTTGAAGGTCTTGCCGGCCTTCTTGTCGATCTTCGAATTCTGCGGAAGGGTGAACTGTGCCATTGGGGTGAGCTCCGAATTCCGTTATCAACCAGCGATCAATACTTGCGCGCAACTGGCGGGATGTGGTCGACCTCGTTGTCGAGCGGCTGCATGTGCACCGGTCGATAGTCGATCTTCACGTCCTTGTCGCCGGTGCGCCACGCGATGGTGTGCTTGATCCAGTTCTGGTCGTCGCGATCCTTGATGTCGTCGCGCGCATGCGCGCCGCGCGATTCCTTGCGGTTCTCGGCGCCGACAATCGTCAGCAGCGCCTGGCCCAGCAGGTTGTCGAGTTCCAGCGTCTCGCAGAGATCCGAATTCCAGATCATCGAGCGGTCCGACACGGCAACGTCCTGGGTGAAGGTGTCGATGACGCCCTTCAGCTTGGCGACACCGGCCTGCATGATCTCGCCATCGCGGAACACCGCGCAGTGCTTCTGCATCGTCTTCTGCATGTCGAGGCGAATGCTCGCCGTGGTGCTCTTGCCCTTGGCGTTGCGGAAGCCGTCGAGGCGCGCTATCGCCTTGTCTTCGGAGGCGCTGGAAATCTTCTTGTGCGGCTGCCCCGTCTTCACCAGCTCTGCCGTGCGGATCGCTGCAGCGCGACCGAACACGACCAGATCGAGCAGCGAGTTCGAACCCAACCGGTTCGCGCCATGCACCGACACGCAGGCCGCTTCGCCGACCGCCATCAGGCCCGGCACGACCGAGTCCGGATCGCCGTTCTTCAGCGTCACCGCTTCGCCGGTCCACAGCGTCGGGATGCCGCCCATGTTGTAGTGCACCGTCGGCACGACCGGGATCGGCTCGCGGGTGACGTCGACACCGGCGAAGATCTTCGCCGACTCGGAAATGCCCGGCAGCTTGGCGTGCAGCACTTCAGGGCCGAGATGTTCGAGATGCAGGAAGATGTGATCGGCCTCGGCGCCGACGCCGCGGCCTTCGCGGATTTCGGTTGCCATCGCGCGGCTGACCATGTCGCGCGGCGCGAGATCCTTGACGCTCGGCGCGTAGCGTTCCATGAAACGCTCGCCGTTCTTGTTGGTCAGGTAACCACCTTCACCGCGTGCACCTTCGGTGATCAGGCAGCCCGAACCGTAGATGCCGGTCGGGTGGAACTGAACGAACTCCAGATCCTGCAGCGGCAGGCCGGCGCGCAGCACCATGCCGCCACCGTCGCCGGTGCAGGTATGCGCGGACGTCGCCGAGAAGTACGCGCGGCCGTAGCCGCCGGTCGCGAGGATGACCATGTGCGCGCGGAAGCGGTGCAGCTGGCCGGTCGCCAGATCCCAGGCGAGCACGCCCTTGCAGGAGCCGTCCTCGTCCATCAGCAGATCGAGCGCGAAGTATTCGATGTAGAACTGCGCTTTGCACTTCAGCGACTGCTGATACAGCGTGTGCAGCATCGCGTGACCGGTGCGGTCGGCCGCAGCACAGGTGCGCTGCGCCGGCGGCCCCTTGCCGAACTCGGTCGTCATGCCGCCGAACGGACGCTGGTAGATCTTGCCTTCCGGTGTACGCGAGAACGGCACGCCGTAGTGTTCGAGCTCGATGATCGCGGGAATCGCCTCGCGCGTCATGTACTGGATCGCGTCCTGGTCGCCGAGCCAGTCGGAACCCTTGACGGTGTCGTAGAAATGCCAGCGCCAGTCGTCGCGGCCCATGTTCGACAGCGCCGCCGAGATACCGCCCTGTGCCGCAACCGTGTGCGAGCGCGTCGGGAACAGCTTGGTGATATTAGCGGTCTTCAGGCCAGCCTCGGCCAGACCCAGCGTCGCACGCAGCCCTGCGCCACCGGCACCGATCACGATGGCATCGTATTCGTGATGGACAATTTCGTAAGCAGCCATTGGTTCCTGATTCCTGATTTTTATCTTGGTTGGGCGGGCTTAAGCCAGCGCCACCTTAAGCACCGCGAAAATGCCGGCAACGGCAACAATCACGTGAATGAACTTGGACAGCACCAACATCGTCAGCTTGGCCGCTTCACCATGGACGTAGTCCTCGATGACAACCTGGATGCCGAGCGCCGAGTGATACAGCGCGGTGCCGAGGAACAGCGCCAGCGTGACCGCCACTGACGGCGCCGACGCCCAGTGCTGGACCGCGGTGTAGCCGGTGCCGAACTGACTGAGCTGGGCAACCGAGAACACAAACCACAGCGCCAACGGCACAAGGGCAACGGCGGAGAGGCGCTGGACCCAGAAGTGATGCACGCCATCCTTGGCGGAACCCAGGCCGCGAGCGCGCGACAGCGGAGAACGAAGATTGCTCATGGTCGGGTTCCTCTTAGCGCAGATAGGCGACGGCCCAAGCGGCGGCCGTCAGCAGCAGGGAAATGACGACGACGGCATAGCCCGAGCGT
>JALYJV010000154.1 GCA_030775105.1 Pseudomonadota bacterium
TACCAATGGCGTGCGCAAGGTTTTCCAGGGCTGCCATAGCAGCCAGCGTGCGAAATGTGCGCCAGCCAGGCACACGAGCAGCACGGCAAGCGGCGCGGCACTCACCTGCAGCGCGTCGGCTAGCAGCAGAACCAGCACCAGGCCGAGCGCCATCTTTTCGATGAGGGCATGCCGCGTCGCGCGTGCACCGGGCACGCCGTTGTTGGTAAACATCGGAATCACACGGCCACCCATCACCGACATGATGAACAACACGATATCGAGACCGATCTGTACCCCCAGCCAGCTCGGTAGCGCGACGAGATGCAACTGGGCGAGGTGGACCGCCGCCACAGCTGCCGCCAGCAGAAGCAACAGCCCAACGAAGAAGTAGTTGCGCCGGTTGTTCGAAGCGAGGAACGGAATAGCCAGCGCCACCGCTGCGGCCAGCAGGAATGCGATGTTGACGACCGCTGCCGCCCAGCCCCAGGGCGTCAGCACGAGCACGCGACCGGCCACCCACAGCACGGCGAACGCCGCGAGCGTCGCGCCAGCTGGAGTGGGCTGGTTCGTCCAGGTGCGAGCGGCGGTGAACAGGAAGCCCACCACGACGGCGAGCGCGAAGCCGAACAGCATCTCGTGCGCGTGCCACAGCGGTCCGGAAAGGTAGGGACGGGCGAGCACGCCAGCGAACTGCAGCGCCCACAGCGCGATCGACAGTGCAGCAAACACGCTGGCGAGCAGATAGAACGGGCGAAAGCCGTTACGCCAGAGTGCGAAGCTCCGGGTCTGCGTCGTGGCTGGCGGGTTCATGCCGGTGGAACGGCGCGGAAATGTATGGCGCGCTGGACCAGCTGGGTCATGTGCTCCGAGGCATGGATCGTCAGCGGGTGCTGGGTGTGGCCTGGTCTTGGACGGATGTACTCGGCCATTTCCCGAATCAGTGCGAGCTGTTGATCCGGCGCCTGCGCGAGCACGGCGAGCAACACGTTCTCCAGCGCGATCACGCGTACGCGCAGATGCACCAGTTCCGCATCGGTCAACGCCGGCACGGCCGATTGCAGCTCACCATGCAGCGCCCCGGGTTGCGGATGGCCGGGCCCCGCGCCGCCCTCGTTGTCCCAGCGCGAAAGCGCGAGCCGGCGCTGCTGCGCGCGGTCGGAGGTATTCGCAGCTTCAATGGCCATCGGTGGGATCGGCTGTTCGCAGTTGCACTCGCCTCAGACGCGTTTCCGACGGAAGTTCGCGCTGCGCGGCGAGGAGTGCGGCGTCCGGCGACTGCACGTCCGGATCAAGCGCAAACGAAAGCGACGCCGGCTGCATCGCGACTCTCACGCTGTCCGGCCTGACGCCGCGGACGCGGCCCACAGCTGCTTTCACGCGCGCGGCATCGAGCGGTCCGGAAATCTCGCAGTACACCATTACGTCGCCGTCGGCCGCTGCGCTCTGGACGACGGCGTGGTCGTAAGTCGCGGCGATCTTGTCTTCGTCGCAAACGCCGCAGGCCAGGATGGCCGTGGGCGCGGCGAGTATCGCGGCCAGAACAAGGCCGGATGCCGCGGCATTCATGGCGGTGTCTTCGCAGCAGCCGGCAAGGTCTGGTCGGCCCATTTGAAGTACGCGAGATAACTCTCGATCTCATCGTCACTCAAGTTCTGGTTTGGCATGGGAATCTTCCATTGCGCGAGCAGCGTCTTGGCGGTCGCGTCCGTCTGGATCATCTGATCGGGCGACTTCAGCCAGCGTCGGAGCCAGGCGTCTTCGTGGCGCGTGGTTGTGCCCAGCAGATCAGGGCCGAGCTTGTCCCCGCCGCCGATGGAATGACAGGCCAGGCATTTGGATTCAAACGCGAGCTTGCCCTGCACCGCCTGCGGATCGGTCGGGGTACCGGAGGCCGGAATGTTGTGGTGCTCCAGACTCCCTTCACTGCCTTCCGGTGGGCCGCCCGCGCTGATGATGCCGATCGCGCCCTGCGAGGCGTTGGCGAAGTGGTGATCGACCATCACGTAGGAGCCCTCCTCGGGGACGATGAACTCGACGATCGCGCCGCTTGATGAGCCGAGCAGCACCGTCTGCATGCCGCGAAACTGATTGTCCGGGTTGCCGTCGAACCAGACGCGGTCAAAGATCGTGCCGACGACGTGGAAGCTGGACGTATTCGACGGCCCGGCGTTCAGCACGAACAGGCGTACGCGCTCGCCGGGCTCGGCGTGCAAGGGCTGATCGACCATGCCGTTGTAGCGACCGTTGAACACCGTGTAGGTCGGCGCCTTGGCGCGCAGCCGATCACCGTCGAGCACGTACAGCGGCTGGCCGTCGACCTTGCGCTTGTCGGGGTCGGTCTGGGTATAGAACTCGCTCTGGATGACGCTGTATTCGCGATCCACTTTTGTCGGGTAGCCGTTACGCGGCTCGACGATCATCATGCCGTACATGCCCGACGCAATGTGCTCCAGCACCATCGGCGTGCCGCAGTGGTACATGAACACGCCCGGGTAGTTGAGCGTGAACTCGAACGAGATCGTCTGGCCGGGTGCGATGGAGCGGTACTTGTCCTGCGGCGAGACCATCGCCGAGTGGAAGTCCATCGAATGCATCATTGGCGCAGCCGTCACGCTGACGCCGGGCGCGGGCTCGTCGGAGCGGTTGGTCATGATGAACTTGATGCGATCACCCACCCGGGCGCGGATAGCCGGGCCGGGCACCTGATCGCCAAACGTCCAGGCACTGAACTTAACACCCGGTGCGATCTCGATGATCTTGTGCGTGGTGTCGAGCCGGATCTCCTTCACCGGTGCGGCCACCAGAGGCTTCAGGTTCGCGTCCAGATTCAGCGCGTCGCCGCTCGCGAAGGCGCCACTGTGGCGTTCGTTTGAAACCACGGCCGGCGGGCTCTTGAAGTCCATCTTCGACACGTCGTAAGCGTCGTCTGCGGCAGCTGACACCGCGCTGCGGTTGTCCGTTGCGCCACGGCCGCACGCCGCGAGCGACACGACGAGCGCGCCGGCGAGCACGGCCATCGTGATCGGTCGGCGACGCAGGCGGGCATCGTCGATTGCTGATCGTGTCGAGAAATGCAGGCTCATGTGATCTCTCCGGGGCTCGGTCCGGGACAGCGCCACGGCGAGTGTCAGGTACGCGCAGGAACTGCCCCTCGAGACCAGTACAGGATGCGCGGCCTGCGCATGCTGATCTGTTCGACAACGTACATAGCCTGTGTGCGTAGGCGCACCGACGACGCACGGCAATACGGCAACGATCGAATGGCCGGTCTGCAGGCAGGACCGTTGTTGCTGGCAACGACACGCTGAGGATTGATCATGGCTGACGAGGTGTCGAGCTGCGAAAAGGCCATCGTTCTACTGACAAGCCTGATCGCGGAAGCGCGAGCGCGCGGGGATGGCGAGGCCAGCACCGCGGCCCTGGCGACGGCGAGCGTCGACGCGCAACCGTCCGTACGCACGGTTTCTGTCGTGAGCATCACAAGCTCGGGGCTGATTCTTTTTGCCCACACCGAAACCGGCAAGGGCCAGCAGATGCAGTACAACCCCCGTGCCGCACTCTGTTTCCACTGGCCGAAGCTGCACTATCAGGTGATCGTCGAGGGAGAGGTCGCGCTGCTGTCCGAGGAAGAGTCCGATGCGCAGTGGAGCAACCTGCCTCGCGATTACAGCCTCGGTCGCTGGGCGTCTGATCAAACCACCCATGCCGACGCTCGGCCGTCAGCGCTGAAGGACAAGGCACGCGCGTATCGGCAGCAGTTCGACTGGACGCTCGTTCCGCGCGCACCGTTCTGGCGGGCCTTCGAGATCCGGCCGGGTCGGATCGATTTCTGGCCCAGCGGCGGGCAGCGTTTGCGCCCGAGGGAGTGCTACCTGAAGGCGTCGGACGGAAGCTGGACTGTGTCCAGCGAGAATCCGTAGAGAAGAGCCTTGACTCTGGACTCGGGTACGGGGTTTAGCCTGCACGCATTCCCGATCAACGGAGCCATGTCATGAAGGATTCGAAGGCCGCTCAAGCGCCTCAACACGGTCACTCGCGCGCGCACCCGCATCACGAAGGCGCGGCCCACGACTGCTGCTCCTCCAAGAACATGCCGGCAGGTGATTCTGCCGAAGATCTCAAGGACCCGGTCTGCGGCATGCGCGTCACCGCGCAATCACCACACGTCCTGCAGCACGCCGGAATGCCGGTCTACTTCTGCAGTGCGGGATGCAAAACAAAGTTTGCCGCGAACCCCGAGCGCTATCCCCTCAGGGGACAACGACCTGCACAGACCGCGCCCGATCCGGTCGCCGCCGGCGCAATCTATACCTGTCCGATGCATCCGGAGGTGCGCCAGGATCATCCCGGCACCTGTCCGAAGTGCGGCATGGCGCTTGAACCGGAAATGCCCTCGGGCGATGAAGAGGTGAACCCGGAACTGCGGAACTTCCTTCGCCGCTTCCTGTGGACTTTGCCGCTGACCATCGCCGTGACCGTGCTGGCGATGGCAGGACATCGGCTGCAGTGGTTCGAGATGGCGACGCAAAGCTGGATCGAACTGGTGCTCAGTCTGCCGATCGTGCTGTGGGCGGGCTGGCCGTTCTTCGAGCGCGGCGTGCAGTCCCTCGTTCACCGCAGCCCCAACATGTGGACCCTGATCGGTCTGGGCACATCCGCGGCGTTCATCTACAGCGTTGTGGCGACCGTCGTGCCGGGCGTGTTTCCTGCGTCGTTCGTATCGATGGGTCGCGTCGCGGTCTACTTCGAGGCCGCAGCGGTGATCATCTCGCTGACCTTGCTCGGTCAGATCCTCGAGCTCAAGGCACGATCGCAGACCTCTGCGGCCATCAGATCGCTGCTCGGATTGGCGCCGAAAGCGGCGCGTCGCATCAACGCCGATGGCGGTGAGGAAGATGTGCCGCTGACCCACGTCCATGTCGGCGACAAACTGCGCGTGCGTCCGGGCGAGAAGGTGCCGGTGGACGGCATCGTTGTGGAAGGTGGCAGCTCAGTCGACGAGTCCATGCTCACCGGCGAGCCGATGCCGGTCACCAAGCGTGTCGGCGACAGGCTCTTCGGCGCGACACTCAATACCAACGGCGCTCTGGTCATGCGTTCCGAGCGCGTGGGATCGCAGACCGTCCTGGCCAGCATCGTGCAGATGGTGGTGCAGGCGCAGCGCTCGAAGGCACCGATGCAGCGCATGGCGGACCAGGTGGCGGGTTACTTCGTCGTCAGCGTGGTCAGCATCGCGGCACTGACGTTCCTCGCCTGGGGATTGTTTGGCCCCGAGCCGGCCTGGGTGTATGGATTGATCAACGCGGTCGCCGTGCTGATCATCGCTTGCCCTTGCGCGCTGGGCCTGGCCACGCCGATGTCGATCATGGTGGCTACGGGCAAGGCTGCAACGCAGGGTGTGTTGTTCCGTGATGCGACGGCGATCGAGAATTTCCGCAGGGTCGACACCCTGATCGTCGACAAAACCGGAACGCTGACTGAAGGGCGTCCGCGATTTGATCGCGTGATCGCAGCCTCCGGCTTTGGCGAGGACGAAGTGCTGCGTCTCGCGGCGAGTCTCGATCAGGGCAGCGAGCATCCGCTGGCCGAAGCCATTGTCAGCGCCGCACGCGAGCGCAAGCTAGCGATCGATAGCGTGGATGGCTTCGAATCCAGCACGGGTATCGGAGTACGCGGCCGCGTCGGCAACCAGTCTCTGGCGCTCGGCAACACCGCCCTGATGAATCAGCTCAAGGTCTCCGTCGATGCCTTGAGCGATCAGGCTGAAGCGCTGAGAGCGGAGGGCGCGAGCGTGATGTACCTGGCGAGCGACGGCCAGATCGCCGGGTTGCTCGCTGTTTCCGATCCGATAAAGGCCAGTACTGCCGAGGCGCTCAACACGCTCAAGGCGTCGGGCCTGCGCGTCATCATGGCCACCGGCGACGGGCTGACGACGGCGAAGTCGGTCGCCGCTCGTCTGGGCATCGACGAAGTGCACGGCGAGGTCAAGCCCGCCGACAAGCTCGCGCTGGTCGCGAAGCTCCAGGCCGAAGGGCGCATCGTTGCGATGGCCGGCGACGGCATCAACGATGCGCCTGCCTTGGCCAAGGCCGATGTCGGGGTGGCGATGGGCACCGGCACCGACGTGGCGATGAACAGCGCCCAGGTCACTCTGGTCAGAGGCGATCTGCGCGGCATCGCGCAGGCGCGCGTGATCTCTCAGCAGACCGTCGCGAACATGAAGCAGAACCTCGCCTTCGCCTTCCTCTACAACTCGCTCGGCGTTCCGCTGGCCGCTGGCGTGCTGTTCCCGTTCACCGGCTGGCTGCTGTCGCCGATGATTGCGGCACTGGCGATGAGCCTCAGTTCAGTCTCGGTGATCGGTAACGCGCTGCGTCTGCGCGGCATCAAAGCCTGAGCCTGCCTGGGCCCTAGTGGCCTGTAACAGAGGAATCGGTAGTGAGCATGGCCGTTGGATCGTGAGTCGAGGCATGGCGTGAGCGCGTCGCTTGCCGGGAAGGGTAGGCTCCGTTGTTATACTCCGGGCCTCGCTCACGTCAGGAATATCCACATGATCAAGGGCAGCATCGTCGAGCTGGTGGCGCCGACCGATCCAAACGGCGCTATCAAGTATGAAAGCCTCGAAGCGCTGGTGGACTGGCATGTGGTCGAAGGCAGCGCGGCGCTGCTGGTTGGCGATACGCTCGATAGCGCGCTGAACCTGAATGCCGAAGAGCGGCTGGAGCTTTGGCGCAGGGTCATCTGGCAAGCTGATGGCCGCATCGCCGTCATTGCCGGCCTCAGTGCCGACCAGCTCGAGACCTCGCTCGAATTCGCGCAGATCGCCGACGAGGCGGGCGCCCATGCAGTGTTGCTCACGCTGCCAACCGCGCTCTGGCCGTCCAGTGACAAGCTGCTGCAATATGTGGAGGCCGTTGCCAAGGCAGCAACGCAGCCCCTGCTCGTACGCTCTCGTGCCGAGCGGCTCGCACCGGCCGTGGTCGATGCACTTGCGCGAATCAATGGCGTCAGCGGTTTCGTCGATTGCGCGCCGGACATCGCGCGGGCGCGCGAGTTGCTCGCGCTGCATCTGCCTGTGGGTTTCGCGCTGTACGCCGGCAGCGACCTCACCACAGCGCACTTCGTCCTGGAAGGCTTTGCGGGCGGTATATCGACTGCCGGCAATCTCGTTCCGCGCCTGGTCAGAGCGCTGCACGACGCGGCGCTGGCGGGTGATCGCGCGGCGGCCGAGGCATTGCAGCCACGCCTGCGGACGCTGCTGGAGGCACAGCCGGAGGACAACCTTCCCAGAGCCGTGCAGTGGGCGCTGATCGAAATGGGCCGAGTGGAAGAAAGCACGCCGCCGCTCGCTCTGTCTCAAACGCGTGACTACGCCAGCCTGCGACGCGCCCTACGCTCGGCCGGCTGCGGGATCTGAAGGCAGGGGACCAACAGGCTTCCGCAACTGTCGGGACTCTCCTGTTTTTCAGGAGACTGGTCGCTTACACAATCCACTGGCTTGGTTTGCGGCTACAGCCACCGTGGATACCAGAACCACCGGCATTGAACGCGGGCAGACGTCGCGTCGGCGGGCCGCTTATATGAGCTCGTCTATAGCGCGTTGGAGCGCGCGATAGCCCAGAAAGCGGACCGTCGTCGCCGAGTTGATGCTTCGCTTGCTGAAGCCTCGATGGATAGAAATATTGTTCCGCTTCTCGCCCAATGAATGCGAAACAAAGGAACCATATTTCTCATCGAATGAAGAACAATGTCCCCAGTGAAATCCCCATTCACCAGGAGAGACGTATGTTTGATTCCGACACTTTCGACGCTCACGAGAGCGTGACATTCGTCTC
>JALYJV010000155.1 GCA_030775105.1 Pseudomonadota bacterium
CTGAAGTACGCTGCGCTTCCTGTGCGCTGGCGTCGGCCCACCTGCCTTCGCTCGCTACGTTTTTTCAGAACTTGCCTGACCTTCGATTCAACTTCGAGATAAGGAATTTAGGACAACAGACATGACGACAATTGCATTCATCGGGCTCGGCAACATGGGCGGGCCAATGGCGCAGAACCTGCTCAAGGCCGGCCACGCCGTACGTGCATTCGACCTGGTGCCGGCGGCACTGGACGCCGTGAAGGCCAAGGGCGGCATCGTCGCCGCGAACCCGGCGGATGCCGTCACCGGTGCCGAGGTTGTCGTGACCATGCTGCCGGCGAGCAAGCACGTTGAAGCGCTGTACCTCGGTACCGACGGCCTCGTCGGCGCGATCGCCGCAGGCACGCTGGTGATCGACTGCTCGACCATCGCGCCGGCTTCGTCGCGCAAGGTCGCCGAAGCGGCACAGGCCAAGGGCCTGATCTTCATCGACGCGCCGGTTTCCGGGGGCACCGCGGGCGCGGCTGCGGGCACGCTGACCTTCATCGTCGGTGGCGATGCCGCTGCGCTGGAGCGCGCACGTCCGTACCTCGAAGCGATGGGCAAGAACATCTTCCACGCCGGCGGTAACGGCGCGGGCCAGGTCGCCAAGATCGCCAACAACATGCTGTTGGCGATCCACATGGCCGGCACCGCCGAAGCGCTGGCGCTCGGTGTCGCCAATGGCCTCGATCCGAAAGTGTTGTCCGAGATCATGGTGAAGAGCTCGGGCCGCAACTGGTCGCTGGAGCTGTACAACCCTTGGCCGGGCGTGATGGACAACGTGCCAGCGTCGCGCGGCTACAGCGGCGGCTTTGGCAGTGCGCTGATGCTCAAGGATCTCGGCCTCGCCGCCGAGGCCTCGATCGCCTCAGGCAGTCCGGTGCCACTTGGCGAACTGGCGCGTAACCTCTATGCCATGCACAGTAGCGACTCGGGGGCGCTGGACTTCTCCAGCATCGTGAATCTCTATCGCAAGAAGGCCTGAATAAGCTACTGCGCTCGGCATCTTCGCCGCCGGCGGTGCTCGCAATGCTCATGTACTCCTACGTACACTGCGCTTGCGGTGCTCCGGCGGCGGCGAACCTGCCTTCGCTCGCTACGCTTCTTCAGGCCTTCTCCAAGGACACTTGAAACTATGGCGAACCAGCCGATGACGCGTGACGAACGCAAGATCATTGTCGCGTCATCGCTGGGTACGCTGTTCGAGTGGTACGACTTCTTCCTCTACGGCGCGCTGGCGGCAATCACCAGCCAGCACTTCTTCTCCGCCGTCAATGAAACCGCCGCGTTCATCTTCTCGCTGCTGACCTTCTCGGTCGGCTTCGCGGCCCGGCCTTTCGGCGCACTGGTGTTTGGCCGCCTTGGCGACCGCAGCGGGCGCAAGTACACCTTCCTGATCACGATCGTCGTCATGGGCCTGTCGACGGTCCTGGTCGGCTGTCTGCCTTCGTACGCAAGCATCGGCATCGCCGCACCGATCATGCTGGTCTGCCTGCGCCTGCTGCAGGGCCTCGCGCTTGGCGGGGAGTACGGCGGCGCGGCAATCTATGTCGCCGAGCACGCGCCCGAAGGCCGGCGCGGCTTCTACACGAGCTGGATCCAGACCATGGCGGCGCTGGGCCTGCTGCTGTCTCTGGTCGTCATCGCGATCACGCGCTGGCTGATGGGCGAGGCCGCGTTCACCGAGTGGGGCTGGCGCATTCCGTTCCTGCTGTCGGCCGGCCTGCTCGCGATCTCGATCTGGGTGCGCCTGTCGCTGCAGGAATCGCCGGTATTCCAGCGCATGAAGAACGAGGGCAAGCTGTCGAAGGCGCCGCTGCGCGAAGCCTACGGCCAGTGGCGTCATCTGAAGCGCGGTCTCGTTGCGCTGTTCGGCGTCATCGGCGGCCAGGGCACCGTGTGGTACACGGCGAACTTCTACGCACTGTTTTTCCTGACCAAGACGCTCAAGGTCGATGGCCTCACTGCCAATCTGCTGCTCGGCATCGCGGTGGCCATCTGCGCGCCGTTCTACGTCATCCTGGGTGGAGTGTCGGATCGCATCGGCCGCAAGCCGCTGATCATCGGCGGTTGCCTGATTGCCTGCCTGGCCTATTTCCCGCTGTTCAAGGCCATCGCGCACTACGCCAACCCGGCGCTGGAAACTGCGACGCTGAACTCACCGGTGCAGGTCAGCGCCGATCCAGAAACC
>JALYJV010000156.1 GCA_030775105.1 Pseudomonadota bacterium
GGGCTGGAGTCCATTGAGGGGCGGGGCGAAAACGGATGCACAGGATACCCGGTATAGCAGCCTTGCATTGAGCGCCGGACCGGCCGAGTGCCGTACAATTCGCGCGCCTTTTTCCTGTCCGTAGACCGTATCCCCATGAGCAAACCCAAGAAAGTCGCGCTGGCCTATTCCGGCGGGCTGGATACCTCCGTCATTCTCAAGTGGCTGCAGGACACTTACGGCTGCGAGGTGGTGACCTTCACCGCCGATATCGGCCAGGGCGAGGAGCTGGACCATGTCCGCCCCAAGGCCAAGCAGCTCGGCGTCAAGGAAATCTTCATCGACGACCTGCGCGAGGAGTTCGTCCGCGATTTCGTGTTCCCGATGTTCCGCGCCAACGCGATCTACGAGGGCGAGTACCTGCTCGGCACGTCGATTGCGCGTCCGCTGATCGCCAAGCGCCTGATGGAAATTGCCGCGAAGACCGGCTGCGATGCCATCGCTCACGGCGCGACCGGCAAGGGCAATGACCAGGTGCGTTTCGAGCTTGGCGCCTACCACTTCGATCCGGCGATCAAGGTCATCGCCCCGTGGCGCGAGTGGGATCTGACTTCGCGTGAGACGCTGTTGGCCTACGCGGCGAAGCACAAGATTCCGATCACCAAGAAGAAGGGCGGTGGTTCGCCGTACTCGATGGATGCCAACGCCCTGCACATCTCGTATGAAGGCGGCGGTCTGGAAGATCCGTGGTGGGTGCCGGATGACAGCATCTGGCGCTGGACGAAGAACCCGGAACAGGCGCCGGCAACGCCCGAGTACATCACGCTCAAATTCAAGCACGGCGACGTTGTTGCCGTGAACGGCAAGAAGATGTCGCCGTACAAGGTGCTGGCGCTGCTCAACGAGCTGGGCGGCAAGCATGGCATCGGCCGTCTCGACATCGTCGAGAACCGCTACGTCGGCATGAAGTCGCGCGGCTGCTATGAAACGCCGGGCGGCACGATCCTGCTGAAGGCGCATCGCGCGATCGAGAGCATCACGCTCGACCGTGAGCAGGCGCATCTGAAGGACGAGATCATGCCGCGCTACGCTAAGCTGATCTACAACGGCTACTGGTTCTCGCCGGAACGTCGTGCGCTGCAGGCGCTGATCGACGACACCCAGACCAAGGTCAACGGTGAAGTGCGCCTCAAGCTCTACAAGGGCAACGTCTACAACGCCGGCCGCCGTTCGCCGGACACCCTGTTCGACGCCAAGATCGCGACGTTTGAAGACGACCGCGGTGCCTATAACCAGAAAGATGCCGAAGGTTTCATTCGCCTCAACGCCCTGCGTCTGCGCATTGGCGCGAAGCGCGACCGCAAGTAAGTTTCTGCGCTGCACGAAAAAGCCGGCCTCTGGGCCGGCCTTTTTGTTTGGCAGCAGCGTATGGAACTATCCGGTTTCTTCCTTGCGCAGCTTAAGCAACCCCTGCAAGCCCTCGAGCTGCACGGCACGCGGCGGAGACGGAATCTCGATCCCGTTGGCGTCGAACTGCAGCTTGATGCGTTCGACCAGCTCGCACTGCACTAGCCACCAGTCGTCGGTCTTGACCCACAGCCGTACCGCGAAATTCACCGTCTTGTCGGTCAGCTCCTTGACCTCGACCGTTGCTGCGGGCTTCGGCAATCCACGCGGTTCTTCGGCCAAAAGCAGCTGCAGCAGCTGCTTGGCCTTGCGCAGGTCCGAGTCATAGGCGATGCCGATGGTCAGATCGATGCGGCGGGTCCGTCGTGCACTGTAGTTGGTGATCGTCGTCGTCGTGATGTTCGAGTTCGGCACGTAGACGATCTGGTTGTCGCCGGTCGTGAGGACGGTATGGACAATGCGGATCTCCTCGACGGTGCCGACAGTGCCGCCGACGCTGACGACATCGCCGCGCTTGAACGGCCGGAACACGATCAGGATCACACCGGCGGCGAGTGACGAAAGCTGTCCCTGCAGCGACAGGCCGATCGCCAGCGCCATCCCTCCGAGGATCGCCGCCGCTGAGGTGGTTTCGACGCCGAGCCTGCCGAGCGCGGCGATGACGACGACCGCTAGCGCCAGACCGTAGAGCACATTGCTGATGAAGCTGGCTAGCGTTTCGTCCACGCGCGCACGCGCCATTGCCTGGCGCATCAGGCGCAGCAGCAGGGCGGCGATCCACTTGCCGATGTAGAAGATCGCCAGTGCCGCGACGATGTTGCCGAGGACCGGCAATGCCAGGTCGAGCAGCTGATCGCTGTCCTTGAGCTTTGCCAGCGTGAGGTCGACGAGGTCGCTGATCCGGGACATGATGATTCCAGTGCTCAGAGCTTGAAGGATTCGCCCAGATAGACCTGGCGCACTGTCTCGTTCTTCAGCAGTTCGTCCGGTGCACCTTCGGCAATCACCGTGCCTTCGGCAAGGATGTACGCACGGCAGCAGATGCCCAGCGTCTCGCGCACGTTGTGATCGGTGATCAGCACGCCGATGCCGCGTTCGCTGAGCTGATGCACGATGTGCTGGATGTCGCCGACCGCGATCGGATCGACGCCGGCGAAGGGTTCGTCGAGCAGGATGAACTGCGGATTCGCTGCCAGCGCGCGGGCGATCTCGACACGCCGGCGTTCGCCACCGGACAGCGCCTGGCCTTCGGCCTCGCGGATGTGCGTGATGTGCAGTTCGCCGAGCAGGCGGTCGAGCTCGCGCGCACGGTCGTTGCGTTTAAGATCGGGTCGCAGCTCGAGGATGGCCATGATGTTGTCGGCGACCGACAGCGAGCGGAACACGCTGGCTTCCTGCGGAAGATAGCCGATGCCCAGGCGCGCGCGTGCATGCATCGGCAGCGCGGTGATGTTCTGGCCGTTGAATTCGATCTTGCCGCCGTCCACTGCGACGAGGCCGACGATCATGTAGAACGACGTTGTCTTGCCGGCGCCGTTGGGGCCGAGCAGGCCGACAATCTCGCCGGCCTGCAGGTTCAGCGAAACATCGCGCACGACCGTACGCTTGTTGTAGCGCTTGAGCAGGTTCTCCGCGCGCAGTGTCGCAGTGCTCATCGCGTCGGCTCCACGGTCGCGGCTGCAGGCGTCGGAGCAGGCTGTGTCGTGGCCGGTGCTGCAGCAGGCGCAGGCGTTTTCCCGCCGTTCTTCGGCGGCGGCTGGATGACGATGCGCACCTGCCCGTTCTGTCCGCCCGCGGCCTTGATGCGGCGCTCGGCGACGACATATTCGATCAGTCCGCCCGCCACTTCATCGCCATTGCGCAGGAGGCGCGCACTGTCTCGCAGGCGGATGATGCCCTCGCGCGAGCTGTAGTCCATGCGCTTGGCCTCGGCGTCGACGGGTTGCGCAGTGATGCTCTTGGGCGAGTCGGCGACGCCCAGGTGTTTCAGATGTGCCGGCGCGCCGGTGATCTGTGCCTCGAACTGCCCGTCGGCGGACTGGGTGACGGTCATGCGATCTCCGCGCAGGGTCAATGCGCCGGATTGCAGCGAGACATTGCCTTCATATTCCATTGCGCCGCCCTGGACCCACTCGGCGCTGTCCGCAGTCAGCGTCACTGGGCCATCCGGTTTGAGCAGGTCGACATCGGCATTGTTCTGTGCGCGAGCGGTGCTGCCGGCGATCAGCGCCAGCGCCAGCATGAGCATTCGCCACTCAGCGCTGCGGTTCATGCCGGACCTTGACCTGAGATTTGAAGCTGACGCGTTCGGCGGCCCAGTCGGCATGCATGCCTACTGCATCAAGCGTCTGACCGAGACTGTGCGCAACAACGCTGTCGTCGGTGTCGAGCGTGCGGGCATTCCAGTTCACGAACAGACTGGGGGTCTGCATTGTCAGAGGGCGCTGCTCGCGCGACCGACCCTGCAGATCGACTTCCGGATGCAGCTTCAGAATCTCCTGCCCTGCGGCGACGCTGCCGCGCGCGGCAGTTAGTGTCCAAGGGCTGGTGCCGTGCGTTCTGAGATCGATGTCCGACAGTTCCATCGACGCATCGTCGAAGTAGTCGACGTCGCGTGCTGTCAGCACAAACAGTGGCGCGCCGCTGTCGTCATAGCGCTGCCAGCGCGCACCCTCGATGTGATAGCGCGGACGTTCTTCGGTGACGTCTGCGGTTCCTGTCGCAGGCTCGCGAAAGCCGGCAATGGTCAGCCATGCAGCGACCGCTGCCAGCACCGCGAGCGCCGGAAGCACGACAGTCTGGCGATCGATGCTGCTCACGCGGGCAACCGGCCCTGCGCGGAGAGCAGCAGATCCACCGCGTCGCGCACTGCACCATGGCCACCGGTGTAGCGGCTGACCCAGTGGGCAATGCTCATCGCGCTGTCGTGCGCATCGGCCACCGTCAGCGCCAGGCCAACGCGACGCAGCAGCGGCACGTCAGGGACGTCGTCGCCCATGTGCGCGCATTGCGCGTCGCCGAGGTTCATCGCCTTGCACATGCGCAGATAGACAGGTTCCTTGTCCTCGGTATCCAGCGCGATGTGCTGGATGCCGAGCCAGCTGAGACGGTTGCGCATCGCCTCCGACGGACGTCCGCTGATCACTGCGATCTGCAGGCCCTGCTTGAGCGCGAGCT
>JALYJV010000157.1 GCA_030775105.1 Pseudomonadota bacterium
AGAATCTTCGTAACGACGCCGGCACCGACAGTGCGGCCGCCTTCACGAATGGCGAAACGCACGCCTTCTTCCATGGCGATCGGGTTGATCAGCTCAACCGTCATCTGGACGTTGTCGCCCGGCATCACCATTTCCTGCGCGAACTCGATCGAGCCCGTCACGTCCGTGGTGCGGAAGTAGAACTGCGGACGGTAGCCCTTGAAGAACGGCGTGTGACGACCGCCCTCTTCCTTGGTCAGTACGTACACTTCGCCGTTGAACTTGCCGTGCGGCTTGATGCTGCCCGGCTTGCACAGGACCTGCCCACGCTCAACGTCTTCCTTCTTGGTGCCGCGCAGCAGGATGCCGACGTTGTCGCCCGCCTGGCCCTGGTCGAGCAGCTTGCGGAACATTTCAACGCCGGTGACGATGGTCTTGGCGGTGTCGCGGATACCGACGATTTCGACTTCTTCGCCGACCTTGACGATGCCACGCTCGATACGGCCGGTGACGACCGTGCCGCGGCCGGAGATCGAGAACACGTCTTCGATCGGCAGCAGGAACGCCTTGTCGGTCTCGCGCTGCGGTTCCGGAATCCAGCTGTCGATGGCGTTGTACAGCTCTTCGAGCTTGGCAACCCACTCGGCGTCACCGGCAATGGCCTTGGTGGCCGAGCCGCGGATGACCGGGGTGTTGTCGCCGTCAAAGCCGTACTTCGACAGCAGATCGCGCACTTCGAGCTCAACCAGGTCGAGCAGTTCGGCGTCGTCGACCAGGTCGCACTTGTTCAGCCACACCACGATCTTCGGGACGTTGACCTGCTTGGCCAGCAGCACGTGCTCGCGGGTCTGCGGCATCGGGCCGTCGACCGCCGAAACCACCAGGATCGCGCCGTCCATCTGCGCGGCACCCGTGATCATGTTCTTGACGAAGTCCGCATGCCCCGGGCAGTCAACGTGCGCGTAGTGACGGTTCGCGGTTTCGTATTCAACGTGCGAGGTCGCAATCGTCAGGATCTTCGTCGCGTCGCGACGGCCCTGGCTCTCAGACGCCTTCGCCACCTGATCGTACGGAATGTAGTTCGTACCGAACTTGTCCGCCGACACCTTCGTCAGCGCAGCAGTCGTCGTCGTCTTGCCGTGGTCCACGTGTCCAATCGTCCCCACGTTCACGTGCGGCTTGTTGCGTTGAAACTTTTCCTTCGACATCGTCGCTTCCTCTACAGATTCTGGGGTCGGTCAGACCACTGGATGGTTAACAGGCTACTGCTTGTTCAGGCTTTCTTGGCCAGCGCAGCGATAACGTTCGCCGGCGCTTCCTGATACTTCTTGAATTCCATCGTGTACGTCGCTCGACCCTGGCTCTGCGAGCGCAGCGAAGTCGAGTAACCGAACATTTCGGACAGCGGCACTTCGGCACGAATCACCTTGGCGCCGTAGTTATCGTCCATGCCGAGGATGATGCCGCGACGACGGTTGAGGTCGCCCATGACATCGCCCATGTAGTCTTCCGGCGTTTCGACTTCAACGCCCATGATCGGCTCGAGGATGACCGGCTTCGCTTTCTGGCAGCCTTCCTTGAACGCCATCGACGAGGCGACGCGGAACGCGATTTCGCTGGAGTCGACGTCGTGGTAGGAACCATCGAACAAGGTGATCTTGATGTCCACGACCGGGTAACCGGCCAGGACGCCGCTCTTGATCGCATCCTTCAGGCCCTTGTCGACGCCCGGGATGAATTCCTTGGGGATCGCGCCGCCAACGATGCCGTTGACGAACTCGTAGCCCTTGCCGGCTTCCTGCGGCTCGATGCGGAGCCAGACGTGACCGAACTGACCCTTACCGCCGGACTGCTTGGCGTACTTGCCTTCCTGCTCGACGGTCGTGCGGATCGTTTCGCGGTAGGCAACCTGCGGCGCGCCGACGTTCGCTTCGACGCTGTATTCGCGCTTCATGCGGTCGACGAGAATTTCGAGGTGCAACTCGCCCATGCCGGACATGATGGTCTGGCCAGTTTCCTCGTCGGTGAAGACGCGGAAAGAGGGATCTTCCTGTGCGAGGCGCGACAGCGCGACGCCCATCTTTTCCTGGTCGGCCTTGGTCTTCGGCTCGACAGCCTGGCTGATGACCGGCTCCGGGAAGATCATGCGCTCGAGCACGACCGGCTGCTTGAGGTCAGCCAGTGTCGTACCGGTGAAAACGTCCTTCAGACCGACGCAGGCGGCGATGTCGCCGGCATGCACTTCGGTGATCGCCTGCTGTTCATTGGCATGCATCTGCACCAGACGGCCGATGCGCTCGTTCTTGCCATTACGCGAGTTGTAGACCGAGTCGCCCTGCTTCAGCGTGCCGGAATAGACGCGGATGAAGGTCAGTGCGCCGACATACTTGTCGGTCATGATCTTGAAAGCGAGCGCGGAGAACGGCTCGTCGTCCTGCGCCTTGCGCTGGATCAGCTGCTCGTAATCATCGACGTCGTGCGCATCAAGCGCCGGCACGTCGGTCGGCGCCGGCAGGTACTCGACGACGGCGTCGAGCATGGCCTGCACGCCCTTGTTCTTGAACGCCGAGCCGCACAGCATCGGGAAGATTTCCAAAGCGAGCGTGCGCTGGCGCAGGGCCCCCTTGATCTCGTCCTCGGACAGGTCGCCCTGTTCGAGATACTTGTTCATCAGTTCTTCGCTGGCTTCGGCCGCGGCTTCGACCATGTTCTCGCGCCAAGTCTTGGCGGTCTCGACCAGCTCGGCCGGAATCTCGCCGTAGGTGAAGGTCGCGCCCTTGTCGGCTTCGTTCCAGATGATGGCCTTCATCTTGACGAGATCGACGACGCCCTGGAAGTTGTCTTCCGCGCCGATCGGGATCTGGATCGGCACCGGATTGGCGCGGAGCTTTTCCTTGATCTGCTTGACGACCTTGAAGAAGTCGGCGCCGGTGCGGTCCATCTTGTTGACGAACGCGAGGCGCGGGACTTTGTACTTGGTGGCCTGGCGCCACACGGTCTCAGACTGCGGCTGCACACCGCCGACAGCGCAGTACAGCATGCACGCGCCGTCGAGCACGCGCATGGAACGCTCGACTTCGATCGTGAAGTCTACGTGTCCAGGGGTGTCGATGATATTGATGCGATGCTGGTCGAACTGGTTGCCCATGCCCTTCCAGAACGTCGTGACGGCAGCCGAGGTGATCGTGATGCCGCGCTCCTGCTCCTGCTCCATCCAATCGGTGGTCGCGGCGCCGTTGTGCACTTCACCCAGCTTGTGGTTCACGCCCGTGTAGAACAGGACGCGCTCGGTGGTGGTGGTCTTGCCGGCATCGATGTGAGCGGAGATACCGATGTTGCGGTAGCGCTCGATAGGAGTAGTGCGGGGCATGGCGAAACTCGATGGTGATGCGGGTCTGCAATATGGGGCCGGCTGGCCCCCTTACCAGACCGGTTGGCGAAGCGGGTCGACTACCAGCGGAAGTGGGCGAAAGCCTTGTTGGCTTCGGCCATCTTGTGCGTGTCTTCGCGCTTCTTGACGGCGGCGCCGCGGTGCTCGGAAGCATCCATCAGCTCGCCAGCGATACGGTCCGCCATCGACTTCTCGCCGCGCTTGGACGCAGCGTCGATCACCCAGCGCATGGCCAGGGT
>JALYJV010000158.1 GCA_030775105.1 Pseudomonadota bacterium
GGCTACAGCAACGAAGGCGAGGCACCGGACATTGCCGCCGAAGCGCAGGAGCCGGATGCCGATGACTTCGGCGCGACGGCGATTCCTGCGGCCACCGCCGTTCCGACGGTTGCCCCCACCGCAAAGCCAACCACCAAGCCCACGGCCCAGCCGGCTGCAGCGGTGCCTACTGCCAAGCCAACGCTGGCGCCAACGCCGGTGCCAACCCTCAAGCCAACGCCACTCCCAACGTCGTTGCCAGCGACGGCCGCAGCCGTGCCGACTGCCAAGCCGGCTGCCACAGCGGCCGCGGCTGTGGCCCCCGAGGGTGACCGCTGGTGGGTGCAGATCGGCTCGTATTCCGATATCAGCAACGCCCGTGAAGGCGAAACCCGCCTCAAGGCCCTGGGCATCCCGGTGTTCATCGCGCCGATCGATTCACCCAACGGCATCCTCTACCGCGTGCGCGGCGGTCCATACAGCGACAAGGCCAACAGCGAGAAGGCCCTGGCGGCGGTGCTCAAGGACGGCTTTACCGACGCCCGCCTGGTTCATCCATGATTGGTCGCTGCCTTGGCGTCAGGCGGGGAGTGATGAGTCGACAAGGTGATACCATTTCGCACCTTCGATTGTCTGCGCACGCATGACCTGGGTCGACTACTGTCTCCTCTTCGTTTTCGCCCTGTCGGTAGTGGTCGGAATCTGGCGCGGTTTGACCCGCGAGATATTCAGCTTGCTGACCTGGGCGGTCGCGTTTGCCGCAGCCCTGTTGTTCAGCGACATGATGGCGGTGCGGCTGGAATCGAAGATTGCCGATCCGGCTTTGCGCAATGCCGCTGCGAACGCGATCGTGTTCTTCGGCGCGCTGGTGCTTGGTGCGGTGATTTCGCATTTCATCGTCGTTGCAGTGCGCGACAGCCGGTTTTCACCGGCAGATCGCACCCTCGGCGGTGGTCTGGGTCTGATTCGCGCCGTCATCATCATCAGTCTGTTCGTCTTGATTTCCGGGCAAATGGGCGCATCTGAGAAGCGCTGGTGGCGCGATTCGCAGCTGATTTCTGCCTTCGCGCCGCTCGCGCGCGGCTTTGAGACCATCATTCCCGAGCGTTGGCTTGCGCTGCTCAAGCCCACGGCTGCCCCCATCACACCCCCAGGTTCTCCCCCAGGTCAATAACCATGTGTGGAATTGCCGGCATCGTTTCCCAGGGCACAGCGGTCAACGCTGAGCTGTTCGATGCACTCACGATGTTGCAACACCGGGGGCAGGACGCGGCGGGCATCATCACCAATGACGGCCATCACCTGTACCTGCGCAAGGAAAACGGGCTGGTCCGCGACGTCTTCAGTGCCGACGAGCACATGCTCAGCCTGCGCGGTCGCATGGGCGTGGCCCACGTGCGCTATCCGACGGCCGGCTGCTCGACTTCGGCCGAGGCGCAACCGTTCTACACCAACACGCCATTCGGGATTTCGCTGTCGCACAACGGCAATCTGACCAACGCCGAAGAGCTGAAGCAGGAGTTGTTCCTGCAGGATCGTCGTCATCTCAACACCGAGTCGGACTCCGAAGTCCTCCTGAACGTCTTCGCCCACGAGCTGTTGCAGCGCGGCGTTCTGCGTCTCGCGCCGGAAGACGTGTTCTCGGCGGTGTCCGGCGTGCATCAGCGCTGCCGCGGCGCCTATGCCTGCGTTGCGCTGATCACCGGCTACGGCGTCGTCGGTTTCCGCGATCCGTTCGGCATCCGCCCGGCGGTCTACGGCGTGCGCGAGACCAGCAAGGGTCCCGACTACATGATCGCCTCGGAGTCGGTGGCGCTCGACGCCCTCGGCTACGAGCTGCTCGGCGATATCGCACCAGGCGAAGCGGTACTGATCACTCTCGACGGCAAGCTGCACAAGCGCCAGTGCGCGGCAAATCCGATCTACTCGCCGTGCATCTTCGAGCACGTCTATCTCGCGCGTCCCGACTCGGTCATGGACGACATCTACGTCTACAAGGCGCGCCTGCGCATGGGCGTGAAGCTGGCCGAGAAGATCCTGCGCACCTGGCCGGACCACGACATCGACGTCGTTATCCCGATTCCGGACACCAGCCGCGTTGCCGGTGCCGAACTCGCCGCGCGCCTGGGCGTGTCGTACCGCGAAGGTTTCATCAAGAACCGCTACATCGGTCGCACTTTCATCATGCCGGGGCAGGCGGCACGCAAGAAGTCGGTGCGCCAGAAGCTCAACCCGGTCGATCTCGAATTCCGCGGCAAAAACGTGCTGCTGGTCGATGACTCCATCGTTCGCGGCACGACATCGCAGGAAATCATCCAGATGGCGCGTGATGCCGGCGCCAAGAAGGTCTACTTCGCGTCTGCTGCGCCCCCGGTGCGCTACCCGAACGTCTACGGCATCGACATGCCGACCAGTGCTGAACTCGTAGCCCACGGGCGCACGGTCGAGCAGCTCGAAGTCCTGCTGCGCGCGGATCGCCTGATCTACCAGGATCTCGAAGACCTGATCGAGGCGGTAAGGGCCGGCAACAAGAAGATCGAGCGCTTCGACTGCTCGGTGTTCACCGGCGAATACATCACCCAGGACATCACCGCTGAGTACCTGAGCCAGCTTGAGCTGTTCCGCTCCGACACCGCCCGCGCCGCGCGTCAGCGCGTGCAGACCGTGATCGAGCTTACCAACAACATGAATTGATTTGAGAGCCGTTTAGGCTTACCGTGACGACCGCGCCGATTTGATGACAGCTTGCGGGCGCGTAACAAATACCGCTAAACGTATGGCAAAGCCTGTTCAGTCCGAGGTCCGGTGTTGCAAACCCGGCGCTCGACCCTGACAGGCTTTTGTCGTTTTGAAAGGAGCAGGGTTGTGAACGACGAATTCGATCCCGAATGGGGCGCATCAACACTGGGTATCCGCGCTGGCGAGCCGAAGTCCAGCCATCGCGAGCATTCGGCCGCGTTGTCGATGACCTCAAGCTACACCTATCGCAGCGCGGCGGAAGCCGCCGCTGTGTTCAAGGGCGAGGCGCCGGGCTATATCTATTCGCGCTTCACCAATCCGACGATCGAGGCCTTCGAGAAGCGCCTGGCCGCCATGGAAGGCGGACAGTCCTGCGTCGCCACCGCCAGCGGGATGGCGGCGATCCTGAGCCTGTGCATCTCGCTGCTGAAGACCGGCGATCACATTGTCGCGTCGAACGGCCTGTTCGGTTCGACGATCAATCTGTTCAACAACGTGCTGACGCGCTGCGGTCTGACGACGACCTATGTGCCGATGACTAAGCTCGACGCCTGGGCCGCGGCGATCCAGCCGAACACGCGCATGCTGTTCGTCGAAACGCCGTCGAATCCGCTGGTCGAGATCGCCGACATTGCCGCGCTGGCGCAGCTCGCGCGCGATCGTGGGGTACTGCTGGTTGTCGACAACTGCTTCCTGACGCCAGTGCTGCAGAAACCGCTCGCGCTGGGTGCTGATCTCGTCATTCATTCGGCAACGAAGTACATCGACGGCCAGGGCCGCTGCGTCGGCGGTGCGATCGTTGGCGATGCCGAGCGCGTCGGCAAGGATGTGTTCGGCTTCATGCGCACGGCCGGGCCGTGCATCAGCCCGTTCAACGCCTGGGTGTTCCTCAAGAGCCTGGAAACGCTGTCTGTCCGCATGAAGGCGCATTGCCAGAGCGCGCATGCCTTGGCCGAGTGGCTGGAGCAGCAACCGAGTGTGAGTCGCGTGTTCTATCCGGGTTTGGCGAGTCATCCGCAGCACGTCCTCGCCGGCAAGCAGCAGAGCGGCTACGGCGGCATCGTCAGCTTTGAAGTCGAAGGCGGGCGCGATGCGGCGTGGAAGGTGATCGACAGCACGCGTCTGATTTCGATCACCGCGAACCTCGGCGACACGCGCAGCACGATCACGCACCCGGCGAGCACGACGCACGGCCGCATCACGCCGGAAGCGCGCGCAGCCGCTGGTGTCAACGAAGGGCTGATCCGCGTCTCAGTTGGGCTCGAAGATATCGAAGATCTGCAGGCTGATCTGTTGCGCGGTCTGGCGTGAACAGCCACTGGCGTGCCGCAGCGTTTGCGACACTGACCGAGACCGACCCGCAGCGCAAATGCGCAGGCATTGCTGCGCTGCGGGTTGGTGAACCGGCATCGGCGCCCAGCGATTTCGACTGGTCGCGCGTGCCGGGTCGGCCGCAGCGACCCGAACTGATTCATCCACGCGACGTGCCGCGCCGTTCGCTAGGCAGCGTCGCCGGGCGCTGCGCATTAATCCATGCCGTTGCGCACATCGAGTTCAACGCGATGAATCTTGCGCTCGATGCGGTGTGCCGGTTCGATGGCTTGCCGATCGAGTTCTATGCGGACTGGATCAGCGTGGCGCAGGACGAGGCTCGCCATTTCGCGATGCTGCGGACACGTCTTCTGGCGCTAGGCAGCGACTATGGTGAGTTCACGGCACATAACGGCTTGTGGGAAGCGGCCGAAAAGACGGCATCCGATCCGCTGGTGCGCATGGCGCTGGTGCCTCGCGTGCTTGAAGCGAGAGGACTCGACGTGTCGCCCGGCATTATCGAACGCCTGCGCAGCATCGGCGATTCGGAGACTCAGGAAATTCTTGAAGTGATCCTCGCCGAAGAAGTGCGTCACGTCGCACTTGGCACGCAGTGGTATCACCGATTCTGCGCCGAACGTGGCATCGAGCCCGCCGAAACGTTTCGCGCGCTACTGCGTGATCACAACATGCGCTTGAGCCCGCCGTTCAATCGCGAGGCGCGTCTTGCGGCAGGTTTCGAACTGGCGGAATTCCAGTCTTAGGGATTCAGCGCAACGCGCTGCGGTCCGGCCTCGTCGACTGCCAGATACTCCATGCGATCGTCATGCCAGTCGGCCAGCACGATGCGTTCGACGTTGCGACCCTGGAGTTGCCCACTGTGCGTGGCCGGGCGGTGGGTGTGACCGTGGATGATGCGGTCGACCCTGCGACTCTGGAAGGCTTTATCTACAGCTGCTGTGTTCACGTCCATGATCGATTCGGCCTTGTTGCGTTTGGCGCTCGCGCTCTGGCCACGGACGCCGCCGGCGATCTTCTGACGTCGCGAAACCGGCAGCATCGAGAAGACCCACTGCGCGAAGCGATTGCGCGAGAACGATCGCCAGCGCTGGTAGCCGATGTCGTCGGTGCACCACAGATCGCCGTGCGACAGCAGCGTACGGCGACCGTACAGATCGAGCATTAATGGATCGCGCAGCAACTGCACGCCGGTGGCAGCGGCAAAGTCGCGGCCGACCAGGAAGTCGCGATTGCCGTGCATGAAGTACACCGCAATGCCGCTGGCGGTCAGCGCCTTGAGGGCGGCGATTTCCTCGGCATAGGCCTGCATGCCAACGTCGTCGCCGATCCAGTATTCGAACAGGTCGCCAAGGATGTAGACCGCGCTGGCCCGGCGCGCCGGCCCGGCCAGAAAACGACGAAAGCCCTCGCGCAGAGTCGAGGGCTCGTCGGGCAGATGCAGATCTGACAGAAAAAGAGTCTGCATCAACATTCATCCACGACGCCGCGAACGGCGTCGATGCTTACTCGATGACCGTTGCCGATTCGATCACGATCTGCGTGACCGGCACGTCGGAACCGAACGGCGGCGTGCGCGCGGTCTGACCGTCGGCGATTTTGTCGACGACATCCATGCCAGCAGTGACCTTGCCGAATACGGCATAGCCCCAACCGTCCTGGCCCGGATAGTCGAGGAAGGCGTTGTTGCCGTGATTGATGAAGAACTGCGACGACGCCGAGTGCGGGTCGCTGGTGCGTGCCATCGCGATCGTGCCGCGCTCGTTCTTGAGGCCGTTCTTGGCTTCGTTCTTGATCGATGCGCGCGTGGTGCGCTGCGCATAGGTCTTGTCGTAGCCGCCGCCCTGGATCATGAAGCCCTTGATGACGCGGTGAAACACGAGGCCGTCATAGTGCTTGTCCTTGACGTACTGGACGAAGTTGGCGGTCGACAGCGGTGCTTTGTCGGCGTCGAGTTCGAGCGTGATGTCGCCGGCGGTGGTCTTAAGCAGAACGCGAACGGGTGCAGCAGCATTGGCAGTGGTCATCATCAATCCCAGCAGGAGAGTAGGCAGGAGGGCGGAAAGAAATTTCTTCATTGGTCGGCTCAATAAGTTATGCCGCAAAACTCTGCGGCGTGTCGTAGTCCACTTCAGACAGGGCGTCGTCGAGCAGTTCCAGATCACCGTGACCATGATGGACGCCTTCGGACAGCACGCGACGGAAGGTGCGTCCGCCGGGGAGTCCGCGATAGAGGCCCAGGATGTGCCGGGTGATGTGGTGCAGCGGCGTGCCGGCGTCCAGCTCGCGCGCGACGTAACCCTTGAGCGCTTCGACCACGTCGTGGCGCTTTAGTGCCGGGCGCTGGTCGTTGAACAGCTGGCGGTCGACTTCGGTCAGCAGGTAGGGGTTCTCGTAGAT
>JALYJV010000159.1 GCA_030775105.1 Pseudomonadota bacterium
CGCCTGCACCTTGTTGCGGATCAGCGGCGTCCAGCCGAGCAGCAGGCCGGGTGTGCCGAGCGCCTGGCGTGACCAGGCCCAGAAATCGAAGCGGTCGCGGTGGGTCGCGATCAGGCCGTCGCGGAACGTGAACTCGGCGTCGATGCGATTGAGCACCATGCGCCCGGTCATCGTGAAGCGGTAGTGGGCGTCCCAATGGGCACTGCCGCGCTGGTCGTCGGCGCTGACGGCGCTGTGTTCGAGGCGCCAGACATCGGCGCCCTTCTCCTTGACACCCTCACAGAGCATCGTCCACATGCCAACGGTCTCGCGCTTGCCGTTGAGCTTGAACACCTCGTCCTCGAACTGGACGTCCTCGCAGTAGCAGGCCGCCATCGTCGCGGCATCCAGCGCTGCAAACGCGCGGTAGAACTTCTCGATCAGCTCGGCGTTGCGGTGCATGGATGCCTCCTGCGGATGGCCCTGCCCAGATAATGCGTTAGTTGAAGGTTTTGCCTTCGGCGGCGAGCTTCACCAGCAGCGGCGCCGGCTCCCAGAACGCGGAATCGAATCTCGGTAGCTTGGCGAAGCGCTCCATGCGCTGCATGACCTTGTCGAGACCGAGAATGTCGGCATGCAGCATCGGCCCACCGCGATACAGCGGGAAGCCGTAGCCATTGAGATAGACCATGTCGATGTCGGACGCGCGCTGGGCGATGCCTTCCTCGACGATGCGCGCACCTTCGTTCGTCAGCGACAGGATCAGGCGATCGACAATTTCCGCATCGTCGATCGGGCGGGCCGTGATGCCGGCATCGCGGCGGTAGTCGGTGATCAGCTGTTCGACTTCCGGATCGGGATGCGCGGTGCGGTCGCCGGCCTGGTACAGGTACCAGCCCTTGCCGGTCTTCTGGCCGAATCGCCCGGCTTTGCAGAGGCGGTCCGCGAGCACCGCGCGCGGCATCGTCGGATGCTCGGCGTAGTGGCGCTTGCGCACGTACCAGCCGACGTCGTTGCCAGCGAGATCGCTCATGCGGAACGGCCCCATCGCCATGCCCCAGGCTTCGACAGCCTGATCGACCTGCTGCGGCAGCGCACCTTCGGCGAGCAGCTGCAGAGCCTCGACGCTGTATTTGTGAATCATGCGATTGCCGATGAAGCCGTCGCAGACACCGGCGACGACCGGCAGTTTCTTGATGGTCTTGGCCAGCTTCATCACGGTCGCCAGTACATCTTTCGCGGTCTTCGCGCCGCGCACGACTTCGAGCAGGCGCATGACATTGGCCGGTGAGAAGAAGTGCAGACCGACGACATCCTGCGGACGCCTGGTGTACGCGGCGATCTGGTCGACGTTGAGCGTCGAGGTGTTGGTTGCGAGAATCGCGCCTGCCTTCATCGTCGCGTCGAGTTGCTCGAACACGGTCTTCTTGACCGGCATGTCTTCGAACACCGCTTCGATGACGATGTCCGCATCCTTGATTGCCGCATAGTCCAGTGTGGGCTGGATCAGCGCCATGCGCGCTTCGAGTTTCTCCTGCGTCAGCTTGCCCTTCCTGACCTGGTTGTCGTAGTTCTTACGGACGATTGCGACGCCGCGATCGAGGGCGTCTTGCGTCATTTCCAGCATCTGCACCGGAATGCCGGCGTTGGCGAAGTTCATCGCGATGCCGCCGCCCATGGTGCCGGCACCGATCACGGCGGCACTGCGGATCGGCCGCAGCGGCGTGTCGTCGGGGACATCGGCGATCTTGGCCGCGGCGCGCTCGCCGAAGAACGAGTGACGCAGTGCGCGCGATTCCGGCGTGACCAGCAGCGCAGAGAAGCCATCGCGCTCGGCGGCCATACCTTCATCGAAGCTGGCGCTGGTGACGGCGGCAGCCACGGCTTCGACGCAGGCCAGCGGCGCCGGGAAGGGACCGCGCGCCTGCTTGCGCGCAGCGCTGAAGTCATAGGCGGCTTCGGCAGCACTCGGCGTGATGTCGCGAACGCGCTTGAGCGGACGCTTTTCGGCAATCACCTGTGTGGCAAACGCCAGCGCGGCCTGTTGCAGGTCGCCGTCGGTGACGGCATCGAACAGCGTCGTCGCTGCGAGCTGTTTGGCCGGTACCGTCGCTCCAGTGATAATCATCTTCAGCGCGGTCTCGACGCCGACGACGCGCGGCAGGCGCTGGGTGCCGCCGCCGCCCGGCAGCAGGCCGAGGTTCACCTCGGGCAGGGCAATCAGCGCATCGGCGCGGGCAACGCGGAAATGGCAGCCCAGCGCCAGTTCCAGGCCACCACCCATGCAGGCGCCGGAGATTGCGGCAATGATCGGTTTGCTGCTGCGCTCGATCGTTTCGATCAGGCTGTGCAGATTCGGCTCGGCGAGCATCTTCGGCGAGTTGAATTCGCGGATGTCGGCGCCTCCGGAGAACGGCGCGGCGGGCGAATGTTGCGCGCCGATCAGCACGATCGCCTGGACGGCCGGGTCGGCATTGGCCTTCTCCAGGCCGCTGTGGATGCCGCTGCGCAGCGCCAGCCCCAGACCATTGACCGGCGGGCTGTTCATCGTGATCACGGCGGTGTGGTCGTGAACCGCATAGGCGCTGACGCTCATCCTTCTCTCCGATAGGCTTTTTAAGAGCGTCGAGCCTAGGCCCTGCGCGTGGCCAGCCGCAAATGAAATTGCTGGATAGCTTGGCATTCGCATGACGAATAAGGTCCGACCAGGCCCCATCAGCCGCATGAATGGCGAAAAATGCGCCTTTTTCATTTGTCGCCCCCCGACACACCGCCTAAGCTCGCCTCTCAAAATTTTCCGGGCTGTTCGCCGGGTTCCTTCCCTTGGAGCACCGCATGGATCTGAACTTCACTGCGCAGGAGCAGGCGTTTCGCGCCGAAGTCCGCGCCTTCATCGACGCCAAGCTGCCGACCGACATCCGCGACAAGGTCCTCAACGGCCAGCGCATGGGCAAGGAAGACTTCATGCGCTGGCACCGCATCCTGTACCAACAGGGCTGGGTCGCGCCGCACTGGCCGAACGAGTTTGGCGGCACCGGCTGGAATGCGGTGCAGCAGCACATCTTCAGCGAGGAATGCGCCGATGCCGGCGCGCCGGCGCTGATGCCCTTCGGCCTGGTGATGGTCGCGCCGGTGATCATGGCCTTCGGCAGCAAGGCCCAGCAGGACTTCTTCCTGCCGCGCATCCTCGCCGGCGATGACTGGTGGTGCCAGGGGTATTCGGAGCCGGGTTCGGGCTCGGATCTCGCGTCGCTGAAGACCCGCGCCGAGCGCGTCGGCGACAAGTACATCGTCAACGGCCAGAAGACCTGGACCACGCTCGGCCAGTTCGCCGACTGGATCTTCTGCCTGGTGCGCACCTCGGTCGATGCGCGCAAACAGGAAGGCATTTCGTTCCTGCTGATCGACATGAAGACGCCGGGCGTCACCGTGCGTCCGATCATCATGCTCGACGGCGAGCATGAGGTGAACGAGGTCTGGTTCGACAACGTCGAAGTGCCGGTCGAGAACCGCGTCGGCGAAGAGAACAAGGGTTGGACCTATGCAAAGTTCCTGCTCGGCCATGAGCGCACCGGTATTGCCGAGGTCGGTCGCTCCAAGCGCAAACTCAAGCGCCTGAAGGACATTGCCAGCCGCGAGCGCGCCGATGATGGCGGCCGCCTCATTGATGACATCCGCTTCCGTGATCGCATCGCCCAGGTCGAGATCGAACTGATGGCGCTGGAGATCACCAACATGCGCGTGATCGCTGCGGACATGGAGCACAAGGCACCGGGACCGGAAGCCTCGCTGCTGAAGATCCGTGGTTCGGAAATCCAGCAGACCCTGTCCGAGCTGATGATGCTCGCGCTCGGTCAGTACGCGCTGCCGAACCAGCATGCGGCACTTGATGCGGCGTATAGCGGAGATGTCGTTGGCCCTGAATATGGCGTGCCGCTGTCCGGCAACTATTTCAACATGCGCAAGACGACGATCTACGGCGGATCCAACGAGATCCAGAAGAACATCATCTCCAAGATGATTCTCGGCTTCTGAGGACACCATGAACTTCAATTTCAGTGATGAGCAGCGCCAGTTCCGTGACAGCCTCGAACGCTATGTGCGCGAGGCCTACAGCTTCGATGCGCGCCGCGCGATTGTCTCCAGCGAGCAGGGCTGGAGTGCGGACGTCTGGCAGCAGCTGGCAGATATGGGCGCATTGGCGATCGCCCTGCCGGAAGCGCACGACGGTTTCGGTGGAGGTGCCTTCGATACGCTGCTGGTGATGGAAGCGCTCGGGCGCGGCATGGTTGTCGAGCCCTATCTGGCGACGGTCGTGCTCGGTGCCGGTCTGATCGCCGATGCAGGCACTGCCGAGCAGCAGGCCGCGACACTGCCGCGTGTCGCCGCTGGCGAGTTGCAGCTGTCACTCGCACATAGCGAAGGCGGCAGCCGTTATGCGCTCAGCCAGGTCGCGACGTCTGCGGTGCGCGACGGCGACGCCTATGTGCTCAACGGCAGCAAGGCAGTTGTACTGCACGGTGCGACGGCGGACCAGCTGCTAGTGTCCGCGCGCACCTCCGGCAAGCCGCGTGACGGGCAGGGCATCTCCCTGTTCATGGTTGACGCGAAAACGGCTGGTGTCAGCGTCGCGGGCTATCCGACGCAGGACGGCCAGCGTGCCGCTGAAGTCCAGCTCAAGAACGTCCGCGTCGCAGCGAGCGCATTGATCGGCCTCGAAGGCCAGACCCTGGCGGTGATCGAGAAGGCGATCGATCGCGGCATTGCCGCGTTGTGCGCCGAAGCGGTCGGCAACATGTCGGCGATGATCGAAGCGACCGTCGGTTACCTGAAGACGCGCAAGCAGTTCGGTGTCGCGATCGGCAGCTTCCAGGCGCTGCAGCATCGCGCGGTCGAGATGTATCTGCACGCCGAACAGGCGCGCTCGATGGCGTATCTCGCTGCCGCACGTCTCGACGGCGATGCGGCTGCACGTCGCCATGCAGTGTCTGCGGCGAAGGTGCTGGTCGCGCAGAGCGCACGCTATGTCAGCCAGCAGGCGGTGCAGCTGCACGGCGGCATCGGCGTGACCGATGAGCTGGCGGTGAGCCACTACTTCAAGCGTCTGACGATGATTTCGCAGCAGTTCGGCGACGTCGATCACCATCTGGATCGTTTCGGAGCGCTGATCGCAGCTTGATGGAGCACTATCACGCCAGCATCAACGGCATCCGCTTGCACTATGTACGTGCAGGTTCGGGGCCGTTGATGCTGTTCGTGCATGGCTTTCCGGAGGCCTGGTTCACCTGGCAGCGGCAGCTGGACGCATTCGCTGGTGAGTTCACGGTCGTGGCGCCGGATCTGCGTGGCTACAACCTGTCGGACAAGCCGGCCGAGGTCGCGGACTATCGACCAGCCGTGCTGGTCGAGGACTTGCGTCAGCTGATCGCGCATCTCGGCTTCGAGCGCTGCGTGCTCGTTGCGCATGACTGGGGCGGTGCGGTCGCGTGGAATTTCGCTGCCGCGTATCCGCAGATGATCGAGAAGCTGGTCATCCTCAACGCGCCGCATCCGGTGCTGTTTGCGCGCGAGCTGCGCAACAATCCGGCGCAGCAGGTGGCGAGCCAGTACATGCGCCTGCTTTGCACCGACAAGGCCGAGCGCGTGATGAGCGAGAACAATTTCGCGCGTCTGTCGGCGCTGTTCGGTGAGCGTGGTCAAGATGCAGCGGCGCTGGCCCGGTATCACGCCGCCTGGAATCAGGTCGGCGCGCTGACTGGCATGTTCAACTACTACCGTGCGTCGCCGCTGCGGCCGCCCGCACCGGATGGCAGTGTCCCGGTCGCGCCGGAACTCGATCCGCAGAAGTTCATGATCCGCGTGCCGACGCTGGTGATCTGGGGCGAAAGCGATATCGCGCTGCTGCCCGGCGTACTCGAAGGGCTCGATGCACTGGTGCCTGACCTGCGCATCGCACGTCTGCCGAAGGCGACGCATTGGGTCGCGCATGACGAACCCGATCAGGTCAACGTGCTGATCCGCGAGTTCGCAGCTTAGTTCGCAAGCCTCTGCGCGGCGGGTCACAGTCTGTAAGAAAATTCAACTTGAGTGCGCAAATCCTTGGCGTATGCTGCCCACTGTTCAACTTGGAACGGTGGGGGAATGCACATGGATCGCGAACATCTGATCAGCCGCGCCAAGGGCGTGGTGCTGGCGCCAAAATCCGAATGGCCGGTGATCGCCGGCGAAACTGATAGCGTTGCCGGACTCTACCTGCGCTACATCATCTGGCTGGCAGCTTTGCCGGCGATTGCCGGATTCCTCAAAGGCAGCATCATCGGCATTGGCGTGCCATTTGTCGGCACTGTGCGCGTCGGCATCTTCAGCGGTCTCAGCAACATGGTGATGCAGTACGGCCTCGCCTTGCTCTCGGTTTATCTGCTTGCCCTGCTGGTGAATGCGCTGGCGCCGACCTTCGGCGGCCAGAAGGACGATGTGCAGGCGCTGAAGGTCACCGCCTATGCATCCACCGCGAGCTGGCTCGCCGGCGTGCTGGTACTGGTGCCCTGGCTGGGCTCGCTGCTGGCGATCGCCGGCGGCGTCTACGCGATCTATCTGCTCTATCTCGGCTTGCCCGAGACCATGCGCTGCCCAGCGGAAAAGGCGGTGCCGTACACGGCGGTGACGGTGATCGTCGCCATCATCCTGTCGCTGGTGCTCGGCAGTGTCATTGCGAAAATCTCGGGGGTGGCCGACATCGGACGCGACTCGCGCAGTGACAGCATCGAGATCAGCCGCAACGGCGACAGCGTCACGCTCGATTCCGAGTCGATGGAGAAGTGGGCGAAGAACCTCGAGCAGGCGACCAAGAAGATGGAGCAGGCGTCGAAATCCGGCGACGGCGTCGATCAGCAGAAGGCGATGGGCGAGGTCATGGGTGCCCTGATGGGCAATGACGGCAAGGGCGAATCCATGGATCCGCAGGCGCTCAAGGCGCTGCTGCCGGAAGCCCTCGGCGACTATCCGCGCCGCAGTTTTACCGCCAAGCGCGATACCGCGCTGGGCCTGCAGCTGTCACACGCCAATGCGCGTTATGCGGATGAAGACGGCGCGCATGCGATCGATCTGGAGATCAGCGATCTCGGCGGTGCACAGGCGCTTGCCGCGCTCGCCAGTTGGGCAGGCGCAGAGACCGAAAGCGAATCGGATACCGGCTATGAGCGCAGCCGTCGCGATGGCGACCGCATGGTCAGCGAGAAGTGGAACTCGACAAGGCAGGCAGGCGAATACAAGTTGCTGCTCGGCAACCGCTTCAGCGTCAGCCTGAGCGGCACCGGTATCGAGATGGACAAGCTGAAAAGCGCGGCGGAGTCGCTGGATCTTGCGGCGCTGGAAAAGCTTGCAGCAGAACAGAAGGAAAAGCAGGCTGAGTAATCATGGTGCGCCATCCTGTGACGGCAGGATGGCGCCCAGCTTGCCTGGTGCTACGGCGTGATCTGTGACGCCAGACCGTTCAGCACTTCGTTGTAGGCCTTGATCGCGGTCTGGCCGAAGTCCGGCTTTTGCAAGGCAACGTCCTTGAGTACGCCTGCAGTCTGGAGGTCGTAGTGCTTGATCAGCTCGGCGAGTTTCTGGCCGTCGGGCGACAACTGGATCAGGGCGGCAACAACGGCGCGAATCGCGGCGCCCTCGCCAACCAGTTCGGCGATGGTTTCTTGCAGATCGTTCATGCGCATGGATGTTTGTTCTGGGGGATTGCAGTCTACGCCTGCGCGCAGTGCAATGCCGATTGCATACACTGCATGTCCCTACAGAAAAGAAACAATCAATGACGCAATCCCTGGTGGACGCCGAGCTGTTTCCCGAAGGCAGTCTCGCGGTACTGTCCCGCACCGAGGTCAGCAAGCTGCTCGACGCCAGTCATGGCGGGCTCTACCGCCTGTTCCGCAACTGCGCGTTGGCGGTACTCAACAGCGGCAGTACCGTGGATGACGGCAAGCAGCTGCTGGAGCGCTTCCCGGATTTCGAGATCCGCATCGAGCAGGAGGAGCGCGGCATCAAGCTGTGCCTGAGCAACGCGCCAGCCCTGGCATTTGTCGACGGCATCATGATTACCGGCCTGCGCGAACATCTGTTCTCGGTGCTGCGCGACATTCTTTATGTCAGCGACGAGATCATCGGCAACGATGTGTTCGATCTCGATGCCAGCGAAGGCATTACCGATGCGCTGTTCCACATCCTTCGCAATGCCGGGTTGCTGCAAGCAAGGCTGCCGCCACGGCTGGTGGTCTGCTGGGGCGGACACTCGATTTCACGCGAGGAGTATCAGTACAGCAAGGAAGTCGGCTATCAGCTCGGCTTGCGTGGCATGGACATCGGCACCGGCTGTGGTCCGGGGGCGATGAAGGGGCCAATGAAAGGGGCGACGATTGGCCATGCCAAGCAGCGCATCAGTGATGGCCGCTATCTCGGCATCACCGAGCCCGGCATCATTGCCGCCGAATCACCGAACGCGATCGTCAATGCGCTGGTGATCCTGCCGGATATCGAGAAACGTCTCGAAGCTTTCGTGCGTCTCGCCCACGGCATCATCGTCTTGCCGGGCGGCGTCGGAACCACCGAGGAGATTCTCTACCTACTCGGTATCCTGATGCATCCGAACAACGCCGAGATTCCGTTTCCGCTGATCTTTACCGGACCGGAAACGGCGCGTGCATATTTCCAGCAGGTCGATGCCTTCATCGCCGCGACGCTCGGTACCACTGCGCAGAAGCACTACCAGATCATCATCAATGATCCGGAGCAGGTTGCGCGGGTGATGCAGGATGGCATCGCCCGGGTGCGCGCATTCCGTGCTGAACGCAACGATGCGTACTACTTCAACTGGCTGCTCAAGATCGATCGCGCGTTCCAGATGCCGTTTGCCCCAACGCACGCCAGCATGGCATCTCTCAACCTGCACAAGGACCAGCCTGCGCATTTGCTCGCCGCAAATTTGCGGCGCGCGTTTTCAGGCGTCGTCGCCGGCAACGTCAAGGAAGATGGTGTGCGCGCGGTCGAGGCATTCGGGCCGTTCGAGCTGCACGGCGACGCAGCCATCATGACGTCGATGGACGAGTTATTGGCTGCTTTCATCGACAGTCACCGCATGAAGTTGCCGGGGCGCGTCTATGTGCCGTGCTACAGGATCGTGCACTGAGACTGGTCAACTCCCCGGCGCATGCAGGCGCGCATACGTTTCGCGATATGGCTTCATGCCGACGACCAGGAACACAATCGCCGCCAGGTTTGCGAAACTGCCGACGATCAGTATCGACCAGCGCAGCGCGTTGTCGTCGGCGAAGACGTAGTCGGTGACCAGCGCGACGGCGGTCGGACCGACGCCCAGGCCGAGCAGGTTAACGATAAACAGGTACACCGCCGTGGTCTGGCCCCGCATGCGGTTGGGCACGATCTCCTGCAGCGCTGCTGGTGCGGCGCCAAACGGCATGCCGAGCGCGAAGATTGCCGGCACCATCAGTGCTGCGGCGAGCGTGCCGTTGGGCGCAATCAGGTACAGCGCGCCGCTCGCGGCGCACAGGCAGGACGCGACGATGCCGACGCGCAGTGCGCCGTCGCTCTGCCCGCGCTTGACCCACCAGTCGGCGAGGCGGCCGCCAGCGATGATGCCGAGTGAGCCAAAGATCATGACCAGCGTGCCGTAGACGATGCCGACACGCCCGGCATCCCAACCGTGGGTGCGGATGAAGAAGGTAGGAATCCACGAACTGGTGCCGTACGAACAGAACGCCAGCATCGCGAACCCGAGGTTGTGATTAAGCACGGTACGACGGTTCAGCCACAGATAGCCAACGACCTCGCCGAAGGGCAGGCTGGTCTGGCCGGCGGGCACGCCCTGGCGTGGTGGTTCGCGAACCAGTAGGAAGACCAGGCTGAACAGGATGCCGGCTGCACCGAGGATCAGAAACACGACTTGCCACGGCCGCGTTTCGCCCAGCACGGGCAGGGCGACGAGACCCTGACTCGCCACCGCGTGAATGACGAGACCGCCGAGCAGGAAGGCGAGGCCGGAGCCAATGAAGATGCCCATCGAGTAGACGCTCATTGCCGTCGCGCGACGCTCAGGGGGAAAGTAATCCGCAATCATCGAGTACGCGGCAGGTGAGAGCGCGGCTTCGCCGACGCCAACGCCGATGCGGAACAGGAACAGCTGCCAGTACTGCTTCGCCGTGCCGCACAGCGCGGTCATGATGCTCCAGACGATCACGCCGGCGGCGATCAGACCGCGCCGGCTCTTGCTGTCTGCGAGGCGGCCCAGGGGAATCCCGAGAATGGTGTAGAAGATTGCGAACGAGAAGCCCATCAGCAGGCTCATCTGCGTATCGCTGATGCCGAGATCGCGGCGGATCGGCCCGACCAGCAGATTGAGAATCTGCCGATCTATGAACGAGAACACGTAGGCGATCATCAGGATCGCAACGACAAACCACGGATACAGTGTTGCAGCACGTGCTGGCGCGGACTGTTGTGTCACCGAAGCTCTCCTCATCATCCGCGGCTGAGCCGCTGTATGGTCGGTCGTGCCGCCGACTGGCGCTTTTATAGCACGCACAAAAAACCGGCCCCGGCATGACGCCGGGACCGGTCGGGAACCACTTGCAACTTAACGCGTGCCCTTCGTGCGCAGCGAGTCCGGCGTGAAGTCGGCCGGCGTGCGGTTGATCGGCTTGTAGACGTCGGTCTCTTCGTTGCGCAGCTGCATTGCCAGATAGCGGCCCGACTGCAGGTCGTGCTTGACCTCGACGCCGGTGCCGAGGAACGGCACATCGTAGAACGAAGTCGAGTGCAGTTCGTCAACGCGCCACAGCTGGTCGCGGTTGTCGTACTTGTCTTCAACGTGGACCAGCCAGCTGTCTTCGTCGAGATAGAACGTGCGGCGCTTGTAGAGGTGGCCGGTGCCCTGCTTGAGCGTGGCTTCGACGACCCAGACGCGATGCAGCTCGTAGCGTGCCGGCTCCGGGTTGATGTGGTTCGCCCTGAGCACGTCCTTGACCTTCAGCTCCGAACTGCTGATCGCGTACGAGTTGTATGGGATATACAGCTCCTGCTTGCCGACCAGTTTCCAGTCGTAACGGTCGGTTGCGCCGTTGAACATGAAGAAGTCGTCCGAGGTGCGCAGTGCATCCGCCGCCGTGCCTGGGTTGTCGTACGCGATGTTCGGCGCCAGACGCACGCGCCGCTGACCCGGACTGTAGGTCCAGGCTTTGCGCGGGTTGGCGACCTGATTGGCGAACTCGTGCACCAGCAGGATGCCGCCCGACAGGCGCGGTGGATCCTTGATGATCTGCAGGAAGTAGAACAGCAGGGTCGGATCGCGTTCGGCGACCGTGCGCTTCTGGTTGCCGTGGACGAAGTCATACTCGTAGTCGAAGCGCACCAGGTTGTAGCTGCCATTGGTGGTGACTGCCGCCTGGCTCCACGAGGTGGCGTAGGTATCACCCTTGTACGACGTCAGATGGTTCCAGATCGTTTCGAGTCCGCTCTGCGGAATCGGGAACACGAAGCCCCCCGTGGTGCCGGTGAAGCCCTTGCCATCCTGGACAAGCTGGACGTTCGTCGCGTTGCCCTTCGTCTCCTTGTAGATCCCTTCCGGATACGCCGCCGTACGCCGGGTCGGATAGACCTTCATCTTCCAGGTCGGATAGCGCTTGAGCAGCGCCATCTGGCCCGGACTCAGATTGGCCTTGTACTTGTCGGCGTTGGTGCCGTCGATGGTGAACTGCGGCTTGTCGTTCGGATACGGATCCGGATAGTTGCCACCGGTCTTGAAGCCGGCGGGAATGTCCTTGAGGCCGCCGGTCCATGCGGGAATCGTTCCTGCTGCATTCGCCGCTTTTTCAGCGCCAATGGGCGTCAGCGAAGTGCCGAGCTTCGCAGCTTCGTCGGCTGACACAGCCGACCAGCTCAGTCCCGGTGCCAGCAGCAGGCAACCGGTGGCAAACAGATTTTTAATGTTCATAGTCATCTCCATTCGTCAGCGGTCAGAACGCATACGAAACGCTGACAGCGAGGAAGTCGCGATCCTTGTTCGGATTCGCGCTGGTTGAGAAGTCTGCGGACTGGGGGGCTCCGCCCGGCGCAATCGTCGGTGATCTCGGCGGCGTTGCGTCCGGATCGCCCGGATCGAGCACGGTACCCGGTGGCACCGGATCGGTACCCGAGTAGGTGCGACCGTCGAAGAACGCGGTGTAGCCAATGTCGGCCTGCCAGGACTGCAGATAGTTGAACGCGACGCCTACAGTGATGGCCTTGGTGTCCTTGTTGAAGTTCGGGCCAACACCGTTGACGTCATGCGCGAACACCAGGCGTGGCGACATGCCGACCGGGCCGATGACGTTCTCGTAGTCGAGACGACCGACCAGGCGATATCCCCACGAGCTTTCCGTGGCGTAGCCGCCACCGACGGTTTGCTGGCATGAGCCGTTCGACACGGCGGCCAGCACCTGCGGAGCCATCGAGCATGAGGGCAGACCTGCGCCGGGGCCGTTGAACAGAATGCCCTCGGGCAGATTGAAGTTGTTGTAGCCCACTTCACCGACCATCACAAACTGGTCTGCGCCGAGATTCGGGCCGAATGCCTTGGTACCGGTGACCTGTACCTGATGCATCTCGACTTCACGATAGCCCTTCACATACGTTCCGGGAGCCAGCGGTGCAGGCGCCAGGGTGGAGC
>JALYJV010000160.1 GCA_030775105.1 Pseudomonadota bacterium
GGGCGCTGGCCAGGCTCATCGAGAACGCCCCCTTGCGCACCGGCTTGGGCAGCAGGCGATAGACCTGGCCCTGGTTGATCAGCCCGATGAACACGCCGACGTCCTCGAACGGCGTCAGTACGATGGCGACGACCTCGGGATGTTCCGCCTTGAGCATCTTCAGCAGGGCAGTGACGCTTTCGCCGCCGACAACCAGCTCGGAGACCACGACGCCGATGCTGTACTGGCCGAGCATTTCGAGCGCGCGATTCAGCGAGTTGGCCCAGACAACCCGCTGCGAGTTGCCGACCACGTCGCGGACCGTGTTGTAGACCTCCTCGTCGTCGTCGATGACCAGCACCGCTTCGGCCTGCATCGCCAGTGCCGGCGGGGCGACGAAGCTGCCGGTTTCGGTGATCAGTGGCGCCGGCGGCGCGTAGGCGCCGGCTTCGAACAGCGCGCGCGAAATATCGGCCGCCTGTCTGACTGTGTCGCGCATTTCCTGGGCATCCCAGGGCTTCTGGATGAAGCGGAAGATTTCGCCCTCGTTGACCGAGGCGACGACGGCGTCCAGCTCCGAATAGCCGGTCAGCAGGATGCGCATCGTGTTCGGCGAACACGCACGCACCTCGCGCAGCAGGTCCGCGCCGCGCATCTGCGGCATGCGCTGGTCGCTGACGATCACGTGGACGCGATGCTTCTCGATGATCGGCAGGGCTTCGCGCGGATCGGTGACATGGTGCAGTTCGTAGTGGCCACGGAACAGCATGGCCAGCGAGCGCAGGATGCGCTCTTCATCGTCGACGAGCAGCAGTGCAGGTTTGGTGCTCATGGCGAGCCTCGATGGTTCACGCGGCGAGTGCTTCTGCAGCGCGCAGCGGCAGGCTGATCACGAACTTGGTGCCGCGGCCGGGTTCGGAGACGACCTGGATTGCCCCGCCGTGGGCCTGGATGATCTGGAACGAGATCGACAGGCCGAGGCCGGTGCCGTGACCGACCGGCTTGGTCGTGAAGAACGGATCGAAGATGCGGTCGAGCTGATCCTTCGGGATGCCCTTGCCGTTGTCCTGGATGTGGATGCGCACGAAGCTGCCGTCGAACTCGGTCTTGAGCAGCAGCTTGCCCTGATCATGTTCAATCGCCTGTGCGGCATTGGTCATCATATTGAGCAGTACCTGGTTGATCTGCGACGGCGAGCAGCGCAGCTTCGGCACGTCGCCGTAGCGCTTGATGATCTCGACCTTGCTCTTCAGCACGTTGTTGGCGATGGTCAGGGTCTGATCCAGGCAGTCGTTGATGCTGACCTCGGCGGTGCGTGCCTGGTCGAGGCGCGAGAAGTTGCGCAGGTTGATGACCAGATCCTTGATCGTGTCGACGCCGAAAAGCGTGTCGGTGAGCAGGCTCTCGGTGTCGTTGATCACGCCCATGTCGCCGATCGCATCGATGCTCTGCGCGCAGGCGTTCATCGCCTCGCTGAGCTTGGCTTCATCGGTACCGTCGTCGGTCATCAGCTGCAGCAGGCGGTGGTGTTCGCTCAGCGCCGCGGCGGTCAGGCCGAACACTCCCTGGATCATCTCGACGTTGTTGCGCACGTAGCCGAGTGGCGTGTTGATCTCATGCGCAACGCCGGCAACCATCTGGCCGAGCGATGCCATCTTTTCGGACTGCACCAATTGAGCCTGCGAGGCCTGCAGCTGGCCATATGCAGTCTGCAGCTGGCGGCTGTTGCTCTCGACGCGCTGCTGCAGTGCGGACAGCAGATCGAGCACGATGCCCATGCCGGCGTAGCGTTCGCCATCGACGACGACGAAATCCTCGGTGATCGGCGAGCCCAGCTTGGCCGTGACGTACGCGGCAGCGCGTTCCAGCGGCGTCTGCTGATCGACGATCAGCGGCGCGCAGTTCATCACCGTCGTGATCGACTTGTTGCCGTGCAGCGAGCGGCCATAGCGCGTCAGGAAGATGCCGTTCAGCGTGTGGCGACTGATCGTGCCGAGCACCCGGCCGAAGGCGTCAACCACCGGCAGGCACAGCATGCGTGCATGGCCGGGAGACAGGAACAGGTCGGCCGCCTGATCGATCGTTGTCGATGGCGGCAGCAGGGACACTTCAAGGCGCAGTCGCGCGATGTCTTCCGTGGCGGTGGTCACGGCGGGCTCAGGGAGTCAGGCAGTCTCGAAGACTAGAGCGCAGATATGACGACGAGATTTCGGTTCCGTGAAGGCGGCGGCGATGGCTGTGCGAGGCGTCGCTTCAGCGACACTCTCGATACGCCCCGCGGGTGCGCAGCACCCGAGACGAGCGGGCTCTCTCAGCGCATCAACTCACTCCGTTCGCGTCGAGTGCCGCGCAACGCGCGGTGTATCGAGACGCCGCCGTGAGCTGCTAAACGGCTGGATGCGTCATACGCCAGCACTTGTGCGGCGGTGGCGGGCGTTTGAAATCCTCGCCGAGCGTCTGCAGCGTGATGTCCTCGATGGCGGCGACATCGGCGAGCTCAGCGTCGAGCTTGAAGCCGCGGCGGTTGGTCGAGAAGTACAGCGTGCCGCCCGGTGCAAGCAGGGCCATGCAGTGGCGGACCAGTTCGCCGTGGTCGCGCTGGATGTCGAGCGTGCCTTCCATCTTCTTCGAGTTCGAGAAGGTTGGCGGATCCATGAAGATCAGGTCGAACTGCAGCGCGTCCGGCTGCAGCGCGTTGGCGGCGAGCCATTCACGGCAGTCGCTGCGCACCAGCGCATGCGTCGCGATGTTGGCATCGGCTTCCGGCGCACGCTCGTAGACGTAGGAGCGAACACCGTTCTCGTTGAGATTGCGCTGCGCCCATTCGAGATAGGTGTTCGACAGGTCGATCGACAGCGTGCTCGCCGCGCCGCCAACCGCCGCATGCACGGTCGCTGCGCCGGTGTAGCAGAACAGGTTGAGCACATGCTTGCCGGCGGCTTCACGCTGGATGCGCTGGCGGATCGGTCGGTGGTCGAGGAACAGACCGGTATCCAGATAGTCGTCGTAGTTCACGCGCAGGCGTGCGCCGTGTTCGGTGACGATGTGGAACTGACCGGTTTCGGCCTGCCGCGAGTACTGGGTATCGCCCTTCTGCGCGCGACGCAGCTTGTAGTGGATGTTGGCCGCCGGCAGCTCCAGCACGGCCTGCACCTGCGCCAGACCTTCGCGCAGGCGCTGTTCGGCCTTGGCCGGATCGATGGTCTTCGGCGGCGCGTATTCCTGGACGTGTGCGTGCAGCTCGGGCGATGCATACAGATCAACCGCGAGTGCGTAGTCGGGCAGGTCGGCGTCGTAGACGCGGTAGCAGCCAACCTCGTTGCGTCGCGCCCATTTGGCCAGATGCTTGTAGTTCTTGCGCAGGCGGTTCGCAAAGTCTTCGCCACCGCGTGGCGCTGCCGCTACACCGGGCACGGTCTCGCCGCGCGTGTCGCGATGGATCGCGAAGCCGAGCAGCACGCAGGGGATCGCGCCGTTGTAGAAGGTATGTTTGGTGTCGGCGCTGAGGCCGAGTCGGTGGCCGAGATCGACGCGCGAAGTAAAGATCGCCGCGCGCCAGCCGCCGAAGTGCTGCTTGATGCGCACGCCGAGCAGCGAGTACAGCTTGATCAGGTCAGCCTCGGTGCCGATGCGCTCGCCATACGGCGGATTGCTGATCAGCAGGCCGCTCGTTGCGCCAGCGGCGTCGGCTTCGAGCACATCACCCTGGCTGAACGTGATGGCCTTGCCGACACCCGCGCGCTCGGCATTCGTGCGCGCAGCTTCGAGTGCACGCGGATCAAGATCACTGGCGCGGATCACCGGCATTTGCGTCTTGCCGGCCTCACGACGCGCGAGCGCTTCTTCGCGCAGGCGTGCCCAGACTGCCGGCTTGTGGTCGAGCCAGGCTTCAAAGCCCCATTGCTGGCGCAGGATACCGGGTGCGACGTCGGCGGCCATCCAGGCCGCTTCGATCACCAGCGTGCCGGAGCCGCACATCGGGTCGAGTAGCGGCGCGCCTTGCGCCGCGAGCGCCGGCCAGCCGGCGCGGACCAGCAGCGCTGCAGCGAGGTTTTCCTTGAGCGGTGCTTCGACGCCGGCGCGGCGGTAGCCACGCCGGTGCAGGCTGTCGCCGGCGAGGTCGAGACTCAGCGTCGCGTTTTCGCGATCCAGGTGCAGATGGATGCGAATCTGCGGATTGTCGGTATCGACATTCGGGCGCGGCTGATCCTTGGCGCGGAAGTGATCGACGATCGCGTCCTTGACCTTGAGGCCGGCGTAATGCGTATGGGTGATGGTTTGCGAACGGCCAGCGACTTCGATCGCGAAGGTCGTCGTTGCGGAAAAGAGGTCAGTCCATTCGATGGCGCTGGCGCCGGCATAGAGTGCGTCCGTATCGCCGGCGGGAAAGCGCTGCAGCGGCATCAGCACGCGGCTGGCGAGACGCGACCACAGGCAGGCGCGGTAGGCCTGTTCCAGCGTCGTTGTCGCTGCCACACCGCCGGGGCGCTCCTGGGTTTCGGTCAGGCCCAGCGCCAGCAGTTCCTGCGCCAGCAGGGGCTCGACGCCGCGCGGGCAGGTGACAAACAGGGGGAATTCGGACATCCGCCATTATTGCAGGCTCGGACTTCCCAGTAACGATCTAGTACGTGATCGTCAACGTCACGGTATCCGCGTAGTTGCCGGCCGGGACGCTGGCCTGGACCGGCACCCGCCCGTACATCGACGTCGACTGGGGAGAGCCGCTGCCGGTCAGGCCCAGGGTGTCAGTGTTCACGGTATTGCCCCAGCGTTGGGTGCGGCCGTTGTCACGGTACAGCTCGTAGGTAACGTAGTTGCCTGCCGGGCTGCGCATGCGCCGGGTGTTGCCGACGGCATGCTGACCGTTGCCGAGACCGATCTGGTACGGCGTGGTGTTGGTGCACTGTGGCGAGACCGCCGCCATGTTGTCGACGGCCGCTGTCAGCAGTCCGTGCGTGCCGAAGTCGATATCGTCGACCGAGAACGTCGGTCTGCACTGGCTGGATACGCTGGCCGAGGCGGTAAACGGAAACGTGCCGCTGCCGCTCTGGCTGCCGCCGCTGCTGCAGCTTGCAGGGTATGAGGTCAGGTTGAGCAGACCCTCGTTCGCCCGGAAGCGCCATTCGGTGTGGATGCCCGAGAACAGGTTGCTGTAGCTCGCCGGCGACAGGGTGTTCTGTCCGGTAGGCACACGGCCATAGACCGTCAGGTTGCCCCCACCCGACGAAGATCCTATAAGCGCGCTGTATTCGAGATCGACCTGCACCGCGCCAAAGCCATCCGAGAGCGTGCCCCAGACCTGGGTGCGGGCGGCATCCTTGTACAGCTGGAAAGACATCGGCGCGACGCCGCCGGTCATGCGCCGCGGGTTTATCGTGCCGTCGCCCTGGGCACCGCTGCCGATGCTGAAGCACATGCGGACGCGGGCGCCGCGCAGGCCGAGGCCGAGCAGGCCGCTGGTCGAGCAGTCGTAGGTGATGGTTGCAGTGACATCGACAGTGCCGCCGAAGGGATCGACCGCGCCGAAGCTGACATTGCTCATGCTCGCGCTGCAGTTGGTCGAGGCGTCGCTGCGACCGGGCATCGCCAGGGCCGAGAGGCCCAGCACCGCCAACATTAGTAGACGCAGAATCCCAGGCGCGATCATGTTCATGGCACACACCGTAGCGGACCGATCATGGGAATGCCCGAGCTTGCAGCGGGATAATCGAAGCGCACGACGCACTCGGCCTTTTCGTCCGGTACGACCGTGATGCGATTTCTGCTGTCGAGGTTCTCCAGATAGCTCTGGCCGTCGAAGCCGACGACCGCGAGCGGCTGGCCGTCACGCATCACGACACTGCCGACCGGCAGCGGCTGATCCTTGCTGTCGTGCAGGATCAGCAGTGCGGCGCGCGATTCGCGCAGGCCGAAATCGACGCGCACGCCGGCGCGGTCGATGGGGACGACCGTCACCACCTCGTTGTTCGACTGGATCTGCGGTGGCAGATTGAGCGGATCAATCCCCACGCGATTGGGCTGATAGGCATTGAGACCGGTCAGCAGGTAGTGGCCGTTCGCGTTGGTTTCGCCGATCACGCGGTTCTCCAGCATTACCGGTACATGGGCGATGCCATTGGTCGCGATCAATGCGAAGCCGTTGTCGACAATCCGTGAAGGGAACAGTGCTGCATCCATCATGACGACGCTGCCGCTGGCCGTCGCGAAGGCATTCAGGGAGTCGTTGAAGGATTGCACGCCGGCGCTCCAGGTACCGTAGTCACCGCGACCACCGACATCGGCCTGCACGAAGTCGTCCTGAC
>JALYJV010000161.1 GCA_030775105.1 Pseudomonadota bacterium
GGTTCATCGGGCGTCCGTTTCCAACATGCTTTAGCTACAATTTTCGCCCCGTATAGGTGTCAACCTATTTCAGGACGGGTCAACACGCACAAAAAAGCCCGGCGATGCCGGGTTTTTTTGCAAACGCCAGACCTTCAGAACGCGGCGCCCGGCACGCGCACCCAGCCTTCCATCAGCACGCGCGCGGAGCGCGACATGATGGCTTTCTTGACGACCCACTGACCGTTCTCCTGCACTGCCGCGGCACCGACGCGCAGCGTGCCGGACGGATGGCCGAAGCGCACTGCTTCGCGCGCACCACCACCGGCGGCGATATTCACCAATGTGCCTGGAATCGCTGCGGCGGTGCCAATCGCCACCGCCGCCGTGCCCATCATCGCGTGATGCAGTTTGCCCATCGACAGCGCGCGCACGTGAAGATCGATCTCGCCGGCCTTGATCTGCTTGCCGCTCGATGACACGTAGTCGGTCGAAGGCGCGACGAAGGCGACCTTGGGTGTGTGCTGACGGGTCGCCGCCTCTTCTGCGTTCTTGATCAGGCCCATGCGCAGCGCCCCGGCCACGCGGATCGTCTCGAACCTGGCCAGCACTTCAGGCTTGCTGTTGATCGCTTCGCGCAGCTCGGTGCCGGTATAGCCGATGTCCGCCGCGTTCACGAACACGGTCGGGATGCCTGCCGTGATCATCGTCGCCTTCAGCGTGCCGATGCCCGGCACCTCCAGATCGTCCACCAGGTTGCCGGTGGGGAACATCGAACCTCCCTCGTCGCCGTCATCCGAGGGGTCGATAAACTCCAGCACGATTTCCGCCGCCGGGAACGTAACGCCATCCAGCTCGAAGTCACCCGTCTCCTGCACCTGGCCATTGGTGACCGGCACATGCGCGATGATGGTTTTCCTGATGTTGGCCTGCCAGATGCGCACGACGCAGGTACCGTTCTGCGGCACACGCGAGGGATCCATGAAACCACCATGGATGGCGAACGCACCCGCGGCAGTCGACAGGTTGCCGCAGTTTCCGCTCCAGTCAACGAAAGCCTTGTCGATCGAGATCTGGCCGTAGAGGTAATCCACATCGTGGCCCGGCTGCGTGCTCTTCGAAATGATCACCGTCTTGCTGGTGCTCGAAGTCGCACCGCCCATGCCATCGATATGTGCCGCATACGGGTCAGGACTGCCGATGACGCGCATCAGGAATTTGTCCCGCGCCGCACCGGGCTGCTGCACAGACGGCGGCAGATCCTGCAGACGGAAGAACACGCCCTTGCTGGTGCCACCGCGGATATAGGTGGCGGGAATCTTGACTTGGGGTACGTGGCTCATGGGTCTCTTGGGGGTTATGCGCCGTCGGGAATATCCGGCTCGACAAGCTGCGCCAGCTGGATCAGCGACTCCTGCCAGCCGAGATAGCAGAACTCGGTCGGGATCGCGTCCGGGATACCGGCCTGGACGATCTCGACCTCGGTGCCGCAGGCCACCGCGCGCAGCTTGACGGTGATTTCCATCTCGCCCGGCAGATTCGCATCGTCGAACCTGTCGTTGTAGCGCAGCAGTTCGCCCGGCTTGAGTTCAAGGTAGGTACCGCCGAAGCTGTGACTGCCGCCGGTTCCGAAGTTCGTGAACGACATCCGGTAGCTGCCGCCAATGCGTGCTTCATGCGAGTGCATCGTCGCGGTAAAACCAAATGGCGGTAGCCACTTGCACATCGCTGCCGGCGTGATGAACGCGCGATACAGCTTGTCCGGGGTGGTCTTCAGTACACGATGAAAGCGAACGGTTCCGGTCATGGGTTAAGGTCCTGTTGTGGATTTGTACCCTTAGTCGAACGGTTCAGGCCGCTTTCGACGATGCCAGGAAATCCATCGCGAAACGCTGCAGCACGCCACCAGCCTGATAGACCAGCACTTCCTCGTCCGAATCGAGACGGCAGGTCATCGGCACTTCCACTTTCTCGCCGTTCCTGCGTGTGATCGCCAGCGTCAGCGTCGTGCGCGGCGCCAGCTTGCCGACGACGTCATAGGTTTCGGTGCCGTCGATGTCCAGCGTCAGACGCGTGGTGCCCGGCTTGAACTCCAGCGGCAGCACGCCCATGCCGATCAGGTTGGTGCGGTGAATGCGCTCGAAGCCTTCGGCTGCGATCACTTCAACGCCAGCGAGGCGCACGCCCTTGGCCGCCCAGTCACGCGACGAACCCTGGCCGTAGTCGGCGCCGGCAACAATGATCAGCGGCTGCTTGCGTTCCATGTAGGTTTCGATCGCTTCCCACATGCGCACGACCTTGCCTTCCGGCTCGATGCGCGCGAGCGAACCCTTCTTGACCTTGCCGTCGACAATCACCATCTCGTTGATCAGCTGCGGATTGGCGAACGTCGCGCGCTGTGCAGTGAGATGATCGCCGCGATGCGTCGCGTAGGAATTGAAGTCCTCTTCCGGCAGGCCCATCTTGTGCAGGTACTCACCCGCCGCGCTGTCCATCATGATCGCGTTCGACGGCGACAGATGGTCGGTCGTGATGTTGTCCGGCAGCACTGCGAGCGGACGCAGGTTTATGAGCGTGCGTTCACCGGCGAGCGCGCCTTCCCAGTACGGTGGACGGCGGATGTAGGTGCTCATCGGACGCCAGTCGTACAGCGGACTGATCTTCGAACCGTCATCAGCCTTGAACGTGAACATCGGATCGTAGACGGCGCGGAACTGCGTCGGGTTGACGCTGCTGGCGACCACCGCATCGATCTCGGCATCGGTCGGCCAGAGGTCCTTCAGCGTCACCGGCTTGCCGTTCCTGTCGGTGCCGAGCACGTCCTTCTCGATGTCGAAGCGCACCGTGCCAGCGATTGCGTAGGCAACGACCAGCGGCGGTGATGCGAGGAAGGCTTGCTTCGCATACGGATGAATGCGGCCATCGAAATTGCGATTGCCGGACAGCACGGCCGTTGCATACAGATCGCGGTCGATGATTTCTTTCTGGATCACCGGATCCAGCGCGCCGCTCATGCCGTTGCAGGTCGTACATGCAAACGCGACGATACCGAAGCCGAGCTGCTCCAGCTCCGACAGCAGCTTGGCTTCCTTCAGATAAAGCTCGACAGTTTTGGAACCGGGCGCAAGTGAAGACTTCACCCAGGGCTTGCGCGTCAGGCCGGCACGATTCGCGTTGCGTGCGAGCAGACCGGCAGCGATGACGTTGCGCGGATTGCTGGTGTTGGTGCAGCTGGTGATCGCGGCGATGATCACCGCGCCATCCGGCATCAGGCCTGGCACTTCTTCCCATGCGCCGGCGATGCCCTTGGCCGCCAGATCGCTGGTCGCGACGCGCGCGTGCGGATTGGACGGACCGGCCATATTGCGCACCACGCCTGACAGGTCGAAATGCAGCGTGCGCCCGTATTCGACATTGGCCAGGCTGGCCGACCACAGCCCGGTATGTTTCGCATAGGTTTCCACCAGACGGACCTGTTCGTCCTCGCGACCGGTGAGCCTCAAATAGTCGAGCGTCTGCTGATCGATGGAGAACATGGCCGCAGTGGCGCCGTATTCCGGCGCCATGTTGGAGATGGTGGCGCGATCACCCAAGGTCAGGGCGGTCGCACCTTCACCGAAGAATTCCAGCCAGGCGCCAACCACCTTTGACT
>JALYJV010000162.1 GCA_030775105.1 Pseudomonadota bacterium
CTGCTCGACTGCGCGCTCGGCACCGCCGAGCACATCGCCGGAAAAGTACTGGTTCTCGACATCGAAAGCGATGCCGTGCGCTGCGTAGTTCATCACAACGGCGAGTGGTGAGCCATCCGCATGATCGATGCGCAGCACGCCGATGCGTTCGCGCAGCGCGTTGTTGGCATCGAGGTCGTAGGTCGGCAGGCGATCGCGGCGGAATGAGTTCAAATGCTTGGTACCTTCGACCGGATCCTCGTAAGCCTCCTGACCGAAGCCATAACCAAAGCGTGCCGGCACCATCGCCTCGTCGTTCACCGCCCCCTCGACCACATCGGCAATGCTGTCGACCAGCGCGGCGTAGACCGCGGGCTGATAGATGTCCGTCGCGAGCCAGAAGTAACGCGTCGAATGATTGGCGACCGCGCCGGGGCCATCGTGCGTGTGCGTGCCGGACATGATCAGGCTGTCGTGCAGCGCAATGCCGGTGCGCGCCTGCACTTCATCGGCAACGCCCTGCACGAGTTCGTCAAGCATCGCGATCAGGTCGGCCTTGACCAGCACCAGATACTGGCCGCCGTTCTTCAGCGCGATGGCCTTGACGTTGAGCGAGTCGTAGTAGCCGCGCGACGGCGGCGACAGCGTGGCGTACGGCGAATGCAGCACGCGCAGCTCTTCGGGAATTGCGACCAGCGGTGTGCCGTCGTCGGCTTGAGCCGGCAGGAAGTTCAGGAATTCCTGAAAGAACGGCGCAACATCCGCCTGCGCGAACTGCTGCAACTCCTCCAGATACTCGCCGCCCACCGGCGGACGCAGATAGCCGCCGAGCGGCACACCCACCGGCACGCGCAACAGACCCTTGGCGACACCAGCACGCAGCCCGCCGCCCGGTGATGCTGAGGCTGTCGGCGTGGGCGTCGGCTGGCCATTGCCGACCGGCTGCGACTCGCCGCAGGCTGCGAGTACGAACAGGCCGAGCACGACACAGCCGCGCATGCTTGCCAGCAGAACGGTTCGCGTTGCGTCCAATGCCTCTCTCCCCCGGCCTCGACAATCAGAAATCACGACCCAAAAAAGCAGAGCCCGCAGATTCGCCCCCCGACGAACCCACGGGCCTGCCCCTACTGCAACACAGCGGTACCGGTGTTGCCGTCCTGGTCAAACACCTGGATCACCGCCTGTTCCCCCGCCGCCAGTGACACGGCGGCACTGCACCTGCCCTGCGTATCGCAGCTGGCAGGCACGACCCCTTGCTCCCCCAAACCCTCTGCATTTGAGATCACGATCTCCGCGCGCTCCAGCACACCGCTGCGCGCCCATGGACGGAACGTGCAGGTGTCGCAGATGCGCGGATCCTCGTTGTCGGCGACGAACTTCAGACCGCCGTCATAGCTGCGCGGATAGTCGACCGTCGGCACCGCAAAGCTCACGCGGCCATCCGCCAGCTGCGCGTCCGCGATCGCGATGCCGTCCCACGGCCTCACTGCAAACGCATCCGAGCAGAACGCATACGGCGCATCACTCAGCGACTGCCGCGATACGCCTTCAACGCAGAAGCGATGGCGGCCCAGCGCCGTACTGCCGAGCCGCACCGGAAACGCGCTGTAGGCTTCGAAGCTCGCCGTCCACAGCCATTCCTGCAGGCCGACATAGGTGCGCAGCACACCCGGCACGCCATCGGGGAAATCGACCTGTACCGCGACTTCGCCGCTCTGGTCGGCAACGGTCTGCCACTGGTCCGGAGCAATCTCAAGTTCGACGCGCACGCGCGGGTTGTCGGCCGCAGTCGAGCCGCCGCGCCAGGTAAAGCTCGCGGCGCTGAAGCGGGTGATGTCCTGCGGCTGCGCCACCGGCTCGGCTACGCCGGCATCGTTCGGCATCGCCGCCTGCCAGGTATCGAACGCGGCACCGCTGAGCTGGCCGATCGTGGTTGCGAGCACCTGCTGGCGCAGCTCATCGACGGTCGCGAGCAGGTCGAGCGGCTCGGGTGCCAGCTCCGGTCCGCCCTGTAGCGCAGCCGCCATGCGCACCAGACGCGTGACCATGTAGTCGGCGGTGTGCGGGCCGTACGCGGTCAGCGCCTTGCGATAACTGTCGCGGCTCATGTACTCGCGATAGGACACGGTGTAGCCGTTGTAGTCGCCGGCATGGCCGACACCGACCGCGAGTTTGTAGCCCGGCGCGCCGAGATCCTGGATTTCCTCGCGCGTGAAGTTTCCGTAGAGCGTGGCGATGTCCGGCGATTCGCTTTCCGCGGTCAGCGCATTCGCCGGCGCATCCCAGCCGCGCGCATCGTTGTGCACCTGCGCACGCATGTGGGCGATCGCGTCGGCCTCGAAGTTCTCGCCCGGAATGATCTCCGGATTGTTCTCCGGATCCGCCGGATCGAAGTAGGTCTTCTGGATCGCGCAGGCTTCGGCATAGGCCGGGTCCCCGGCATGCTCCGGCAGCAGACAGGCCCAGTCGAAGCCGCTGTAGATATCGCCTGCCTGCGCGTTGGTGCGCGATTCGAGGTTGAGGATCAGGTCAACCTGGGCTTCGCAGGCGCAGGACGCGAGCAGCACGTCGCCGAGCCGGAAGGCCTGCAGACGAAGACGCAGATTCTCCTCGACGACGCCGACACTCGGTGCCGCGTAGTGATCCGGCACCGGGATGCCTTCGGCCTTGAGCGTCGCGTACAGCTGCGCGGTGGCGCCAGTCAGCGGGTTGTCGCCGGGTATGCCGTTGCGCGAGCAGTCGGGCAGGCCGAGCACCGGCACGCCGATGTCGCCACCCAGTGTGAGCTCGGTGCTGCAGTTCGACACCGTCGGCAGCGGATGCGACAGCGGCCCCGGCACCCAGGCGTTGCGGTAGTCGACGGTGAACTCGTCGGACAGTGGCACCAGCGCATCGTCGTTGCCGATTGCTGTCCAGCCGCGGACGATGTCGTCGGCGAGGAAGCGCACGTTGCGCTCGGTCTGCACATAGCCCTTGTGATTCCAGTCGCGCAGCGTGCCTTCGCCAGCCGGGCAGTCGTTCGCGGTTGGCGCCACTTCGTCGCCGGGCCACTGGCCGCAGATCCGGCCGTCGTCGTCGAGCAGCTCGCGCGCGTCGCCGCTGTTCTCGGCGCTGCCGACATCGCCCTGGCTGAACACCAGCGGCACACCGAGATCACGTTCGACGTAGCGCTCCAGCGGACCGAGGAAGTCGGCGCTGTGCAGGTTGTAGGCGTCGAGGCTTTCCGGATGCTCGCCCCAGTTGACCCACACCGCCAGCGGCTGCGGCTGCTGCGGATCGCTGAGGTCGTCGAAGCGCATGACGACCAGACCGTGGTCGCCGAACTCGGTCGGATAGCCGGCCGGCGTGCCATTGATTGCGGTGGCGGTGCGCACGACGTTGCCCTTGTAGATGCGGTGCTGGATCTGCGTTGCGCCCATGCGTGCCGGCTTGAGATTCGCCGCCGCCTGTTCGATCGCCGCCGCCATCTGGCGCGCCTGGTTCTCGAAGAAGCGGGCGTCGAACACGTCCTGGAACAGGAACAGGCCGGCAGCCAACGTCGACGAGTACGCCGAGCTGTGGTTGTGCGTGACGTGATGGAGGATCTGGTCGTAGCCAATGCCGGAGTCGCCGCCATCGAGCAGCTGGCCGACGCGGCGCAGCAGCATGTCCTGCGCCAGATAGTTGTCGGTCTTGAGCAGTGCGATGCGCTTGCTGTCCGCGCCCTCGACGACGATCGCGCGTGCGGTCAGGCGCGACTGCACGCCGATGCTCGCGTGCTTGAGCTTGTGCGTCAGGAAGGGATCGAACTCGCCATTGATCAGGCCGCCGATGGTGTCGGTGGCGTAGTCGCAGTACTGGCCGGCGCAGTAGCCGACTTCCGGCGTCATGTCGACGACGCCGACACCGGCGCGCACCTTGCCGGGCTGCGGACCTGCCGTCGGCGCTGGCGTCGGGCTACCGCCACCACCGCCGCCGCCAGTCCCCGTCACCGGCGCAGACGAACCGCAGGCGCTGAGTAGCAACG
>JALYJV010000163.1 GCA_030775105.1 Pseudomonadota bacterium
ATGCTGAATTCGCACGTCTACCGGCGGCCATCCTCGTGCCGTTGCCTGCGACGCTGACGATGCGCGAGGCCATGGCGATCGGCACGGCCGGCTTCACCGCCGCGTTTGCGCTGCGGCGCATGCTCGAGAATCACCAGACGCCGGACATGGGGCCGATTGCGATTACCGGGCCCACTGGCGGCGTGGGTTCGGTGGCGATCGACCTGTTCAAGCGTGCGGGGTTCACCGTGCATGCCATCACCGGCAAGGCCGAAGGTTCCGCTGCCTACCTCAAGGCCCTGGGCGCGGATGAGGTCATCTCGCGGCAAGGGCTGACGATCGGTACGCGTCCACTCGAATCCGCAATCTGGGGCGGCGCCGTCGACAACCTCGGTGGCGAGATGCTCGGCTGGCTGCTGCGCACCACGCGCAGCTACGGCAACGTCGCCTGCATTGGTCTCGCTGCTTCGCATGAACTGCCGGCGACGGTAATGCCCTTCATCCTGCGCGGTGTATCCCTGCTCGGTCTGCATTCGGTCGAATGCCCGCGGCCCTGGCGCGAGGCGATCTGGGACAAGCTCAGCGGCGAATGGAAGCCACAGCATCTGGAGCGCATCGCGGCGCACGAGATCGTTCTTGATGATCTGCCGGCGGCCTGCGAAGCGCTGATTGCGGGGACGGTGCAGGGACGGATGCTGGTGCGGGTGGCGGGCGGGTAAGAGATGCTGCCAGTGATGTGCCGGTGTCGCCTTCGCGACACCCTCGATACACCGCGCTACGCCCGGCACTCGAGACGAACGGAGTTTTGTAGTGTTGGCACCAACCCACCCCGTTCGCATCGAGTGCCGCGCGTAGCGCGGTGTATCGAGATGCCGCAGCTGCCGCGTCATTACAGATACGGCGAGAACAGCCAGCACAGCGCGTCACGCAGCCGTGCCGGCACACTCCGATTCAGAATTTCGTCCAGAGTGACCTGCCGCGAGCGCGCAATCACTTCATTGACATGCGCACTGAGGTTTTCAGCAAACGGCGCATCGTAGATCTCCACCGCAATCTCGAAATTCAGCTTGAGGCTGCGCGCATCGAGATTGGCGCTGCCGATCTGGCTGTAGATGCCGTCAACGACGAACAGCTTGCTGTGGCAGAACGGTGGCGGTTGCTCATACACCTGCACACCCAGGCGCAGCAGTTCTTCCAGCGAATTGCGCGTCGCCCAGTGGACGAAAGGCAGGTTGTTCTTCTGCGGCAGGACGATGCGTACGGTCACGCCGCGCAGCGCGGCTGTCTGCAGCTCCGCCGCGAGTTCTGCCGGTGGCAGGAAATACGGCGTCATGATCAGCACTTCGCGGTGTGCCGCAGAGACCGCAGCCTGGAGAACCAGTGAGATGTGATCGTAGTTTTCGTTGGGGCCGTCGGTGATGACGCGGCAGTTTGCGCCCTGCATCTGTTCGGATGCCTGCACCAGCGCGATGTCTGTCTGTGCTTGGGCTTCGCCGTAGAGCGTCCAGTCCTCCTCGAACACCTGCGCCAGTTGCGCGATCACCGGCCCGCGCAATTCGAAATGCACATCGGTCACCGAATGCGGGTGCTCGGTCGTGGCTTCGTGATTGCTGCTGATGTTCATTCCGCCGGTATATGCGACCAGCGCATCGACAATCAGCAGTTTGCGGTGATTGCGAAGGTTGAGATGCAGAGACGGCGGTAGCAGGCGCAGCGGATTGAACACGGCGCACGGAATCCTCTTCTTGCGCAGAACTCGGGTGATGCGTGCCCATGAGTAATGTTCACCTGCGCCATCAACCAGAACCCGGACCGAAACACCCCGAGCCTCAGCACGTGCGAGCGCTTCGACGAAGCGGCGGCCGGTGGTATCGAAGTTGAAGATATAGCTTGACAGCATGATGCTGTGGCGCGCGGCATCGATGGCCGCGAGCATTCGTGGATACGCCTCTGCACCGTTGTGCAAGGCTTCGATCTGTTGACCACCGAGCAGCGGCAAGCCGGTGAGCGTATCTGCGGTGCGCGCGACCTGATGCAGGCTCAGTGGCAGCGTCACTGGCGTGCTCTGCGTATGGTGGCGGGCGTCCAGTTCATGCATTGCCTGGCTGGCGCCGCCGATCGCAGCATCTGAGCGCTGCTGGCGGACACTGCGTGGCGCCATGCCGATGCGCTCCGCACGCGACTGGATACGATTGATGCCGAACACGGCATAAAGCGCAGGACCAGCCAGCGGAAACAGCCAGCAGACCGCGATCCAGCCCCAGGCGGTGCGTGGATCGCGCCGGCTCAGCAGGGCATGACCTGCCGCGGCAATCGCGACGATCGGCCACAGTGCAAGCAGGACAGTCAGCAGGCTTGGCCAGTTGCTCATGCGGTGCGCAGCTTGAGGATGATGGATACCGGACGATGATCCGACAGGCAATGGTCCAGCACTGTTGCAGTTTCCGCTTGCACGCCGGGGGTCAGCAGAATGTGATCGAGGCTGCGACGCGGCTTCCAGCTCGGGTGAGTCGGATCACGATGGGTGGTGCGCAAGCCGCTGTGCTGGATCGCCGTGTTGCCCGACAGTTCCGCCGGGATGCAGTTCAGGTCGCCCATCAGCATGCAGTCGCTGCCCGGCTTGACCAGTTCGGCGATTGCATCGAGCTGCCGCTGACGATCGCGTGCGCCGAGTGCGAGGTGGGTGTTGATCCATTGCAATGGTGCCTGGCCGACCTGGCGCAGATGCACTTCGAGTGCGCCACGTCCCGGCAGACGGCCGGGCAACGGGTGATGCCGCACATCGTGCAGGGGAAAGCGTGAGAGCACGGCTAGCGCATGCCGCGCCAACGGTGCCAGATTGCGGTTGACGGCGATTTCGCAGTGCGCGAAGCCGGCGCGTTGCGCGAGGTACTCCGCCTGGTTGAGCTGCGACGTGCGCAGGCTGCCGGCATCCACTTCCTGCAGGGCGACGCAGTCGTAGTCCATCAGCAGGTCGGCAATGCGGTCCAGGTTCCTGCGTACCCCTTGCGACGGCAGTACGTGCCGCCACGCCCCGGTGAGGTAGTGTCCGTAATGCGCGGTGTGCATGCCGACCTGGATGTTGAAGGTGAGCGCGCGAACTTCATGCAATGACGACGCTGCCACTTCGAGATCGCTGGACTGGGTTTGGCTCATGACTTTCATTATGGCGCAGCGAGGGCTTTACGCGGCCTGTACGGCGGCGCCCCGCTTGGGCAATCCCGCCTATTGGCGGTGCGGCGCAATAGGCATATCGTGAGGTCATCAAAAGCCGTGAGGCGCCGCACCGGCGCGTGGGGAGACAACGATGAAAAACGTCCAGCGTGCCGTAGGGGCCGTCGGTCTGCTGTTGATGGCGCTGATCAGCGCCGGCTGCGGGCAAAGTGACCCACTGACGGCGGCGGTGCCGACGCCGACTGCAGGGGGCGGGCAGGCCACAGTGAAAACCTACCGCATCTGTCCGGGTCCGGACGCGCAAAAGGAAGCGATCATTGCGTTCTTCGACGCGCATGAAGGCGACACCATCGAATTCTGCGAAGGCCAGTTCGACTTCAACGTCGGCCTGATCATGTTCGGCAAGAAGGGCATCACGATCAGGGGTGCCGGCAAGGACAAGACCCATATCCGCTTCAAGGAAAGCTCGGACCAGGACGGTTTCAACCTCAACCGCATGCAGGGCATCACCGTCGAAGGCCTGACGATCTACGACGCACCGGGCAACGGCCTGCGCGTGTTCCGCTCCGACGACATCGTGATCCGCGATGTGCGCGTCGGCTGGTCGATCTCCGATCCGCATGCGGACGCGGTCTATGGCGCCGGCACCTACAACCCGGATCCGCAGAGCTGGGTCAACAACGGCGCCTATGCGTTCTATCCGGTGATCTGCCACAACGTGCTGATCGAGGATTCGATCTCGGTCGGTTCCAGCGATGCCGGTGTCTACGTCGGCCAGTCATCGGACATCCTCGTGCGCCGCACCGAGGCCTTCCACAATGTCGCCGGTTTCGAGTTCGAGAACACCTACCGCGCCGAGTTCGTCGACAACTACGCGCACGACAATGTCGGCGGCTTCCTCGTCTTCGATCTGCCGGGCCGCGTGCAGTTCGGCGAGAAGAACCTGGTCCACCACAACCGCTCGTACAACAACAACATTCCACAGTTCGCGCCGCGGGGCGCGATCGTCGCCTACGTGCCGTCCGGCACCGGCGCGCTGGTGCTGGCCTCGGACCAGCTCGAGTTCTATGCCAACGACATCAAAGACAACAAGACGGTTGGCCTGGTCGTCACCAACTACGGCCTCGCCGATCCCAACCAGTCGCAGAACCGCTACGACTTCTATCCGGAAGGCACGCACATCTACGACAACACCTTCACCAACAACGGCTATGCGCCGCAGCTGCCGGATCCGGAGCGCAGCTCCTGCACTGGGCCAGGCGGCTTGCCGGCGATTGGTGATGATCCGCTGTGCCTGACCGACAACCCGGGCCTGCTGGTGACGATCATCCAGCTCAAGAACCTCGGCAAATCGGCGCAGATCATCTGGGACGGCGCGGTCGACACACCGAACGACTGCACCAGCATGCCAGTCGACAGCGACGGCATTCCCTTAAGCCAGCCGAATCCGGGCGAGACGCGCGACGAGCGTTACGAGGCGCGCATGGACGAGCGCGGTCGTCCGAACCTCTATCAGTTCGATCCGGAACCGGAGTGCAAGTACAGCGCCTGGAAGTTCAACGAGGATGGTTCGCTGAAGCGGCCGCAGAACGGCATGTGCATCGAGAACAACACCTTCATCAAGACCAATCCGCTGGCCTTGCTGGTCGACGACTACGCCAACATCAAGTTCTACACGCCGGACCCGACCGATCCGATGAACCTGGGCCTGGCCACGCATGACATGCCGACCGACTGCCCGGTCGTCGAACCCGCGCTGCTGCCGCAGTACGTGCCGGTGCTGTCGACGTACACGCCGAACCCGGCCAACGATCCGCGCCCGAGCGACGCGGAGCTGGCCGCTGTCTGCGACGGCGCAACGCGCGGCACGGTCAATGCTGCAGCGCTGGCGCGCTACAACTGTCCGCGTCTCGACCACTACCAGCTGTTTGCCGACGACGAAGATCCGACGCGCGATCCGAACGGCAATGGCGTACCCTTTGATCTGAACACGATCCTGTTCTCGGATTACGCGAGCAAGCATCGCTTCCTGTTTCTGCCGGACGATGCCAGCGGCAAACCGCAGAAGGCGCGCTATCAGGATCATCTCGACTGCGACACGCTGAATGTCTACGACTGCAACACGGCGACACTGGAGTTCCCGGTCGGCACCGTGCTCGCGAAGACCTTCTCGTTCAAGGATGGCGAAACCGAGAACGTCGTCGAGACGCGCCTGCTGATCAAGCGCGCACGTGCCGACGGCACGCCGATCTGGGTTGGCTTCGCCTACGAATGGAAGACCGCCGAAGACGGCAAGCGCTACGCCGAGCTGCGCCTGGAAGGCAGCACGCATGCGGTGACCTGGAACTACGACGACGAGAATCCGGATGCGCGCAATGCCGCTGGCGAGCGTCCGCACTATCAGGGCAGCGCCGAGAACTATGCGGTGCCGAGCGCCGCCGCCTGTCTGCTGTGCCACGGTGGTGACGATCGCGAAGCCGGCACCGCGCCGATTGGGCTCAAGGTGCGCAATCTCAACAAGGATCACGACTACGCTGATCTTGGTCTGATGAACCAGCTCGCCTACCTGCAGTCCCGCGGCATGCTCGACCTGCCGGCGGACAGGACAGCGGATCAGCTGGAGAAGATGGTGCAGTGGAACGTGCCGGGCAGCGGCGGCGATGCACCAAACTCCGCGGCGGATGTGCACAAGCGTGCGCGTGCGTTCCTCGAGGTGAACTGCATGCACTGCCACAACCCCGGCGGAGGCGCGCAGAACTCTGGTCTCAAACTTGATGCGTTCGCCGAACCGATGGGTCAGGCCGACGGCATCTGCAAGCCGCCGATCGCCGCCGGCCGCGGCGCCGATGCCGGCACCTACGACATCCAGCCCGGCGATGCCGGCGTCTCGATCCTGATCAACCGCGTCGCATCGACCGAAGCCGGCATCAAGATGCCGCCGCTGGCGCGCAGCGTGATGCAGACCGAGGCGGTGCAGTTGTTGTCGGAATGGGTCGACAACCACGTCGGCGAGTTCGCCGATCCGGATGCGAACACCTGCGGCAGCGGTGGTGGCTTCCTGCCGGTTCCGCTGATGAAGCCGCTGGTGCCGGTGAAGACGGACAAGATTCCCTGGGGGTAAGAGCGCGCATTTTCTCCGCTGCCCCTCACCCCAACCCTCTCCCGCGTGCGGGGTGAGGGGCGGGTCCGGAAGCCGCCGCAGCCCGATTACCGCGCCGCATCCTCCACCTTCATCAGCGACTCAATCACCACAACCGGCGCGCTGCCGTAGGACAGGAAAGCTTCGTGGAACCGCTTTAGGTCGAAGCGTTCACCGAGTGCCTTTTTCAGTCGTGCGCGGAAGTCATAGATCGCCGAGTAGCCGGCGAAGTAGCTGGTGAGCTGGACCTGGCTCAGCGTCGCGCGCCGCCATTTGCCGCGGGCTTCGGTCTCGCTCTGGAAGGCTTCGTTGCGGATCAGGTCCAGCACCTGCTGCTCGTTCCAGCCCAGAACGTGGATGCCGTAGTCGATGATGGTGTTGCTGGTCACGCGCAGCAGCCATTTGCCGTGGATCAGTTCGAGCTCCGGCTCGGATCCGCCCCAGCCGGCTTCGAGCATCATCTTCTCGGCATATACCGCCCAGCCTTCGACCATCGCGCCGTTGCCGAACAGGGTCTTGATGCGGCTCGGAGACTTGTTGGCATGCAGCAGTTGCACATAGTGCCCGGGCACGGCCTCGTGGATGTTGAGCACCTGCAGCTGCCAGTGGTTGTACTCGCGCAGGAAGCTTTCGGCCTGCTCGGGCGTGTAATCGTCTAGCGGCGAGACGTTGTAAAAGGTCTTCGCGGTCGGATCGTAGGGGCCGGGCGCGTTGATGCTGGCGATCGAGAAGCCGCGCTGATAGGCCGGCGTCAGCCGCACTTCCAGCGGCCGGCTCGCATCCTGCGTGACGAGGTCGTGCTTACGGACGAAAGCCTCGAGCAGCGGAATCTGGCGTTTCACTTCGTCGACGAAGCCTTCGCGGCTGACGTGTCGCTCCGACAGATTCGCGATCATTCGCGCGATCTTCTCGATGCGATCGGCAGGCTGCTTGCTGCCGGGAAAATATTTCGGCCACAGCTGGTCGGCGAGCACAGCCATGCGCGCGTGCAGCGCTTCCTTCTCCTGCAGCGCACGCTCGTAGAGCGCCTTCGCTGTGGATCCCGACTGGATGTCGTAGGCGAACTTCTGTTCGTAGAGCGCCTCGCCGAGGCGGAAGCTGCGCGCAGTGCCGGCCTTCTCCTGCTGCGCTTCGAGTTGCTGCAGCCAGGCGATGTAGTCGGTCAGGGCAGCGCGCGCCGGCTTAAGCGCATCGAGAAACGCCTTGCGCTCGGCTGCGCTGAGCTTGGCATCGGCGAGCTGTTTCTCCAGAGACTCGCCGAGCACTTCCAGTGCGCCGCTGTTCTGCTGGATCGCCAGCTGCGTGTGTTCGCGCGTCGGATGACTGATCGCCGATTTCGCCGCCGCGTAATAGGCCGGCACCTGCAGCAGCCGCTGCTTCACCGTGCGCAGGCGGTCGGGTTCTGCTGCATAGGGCGTGCTGAGCAGGATCGCGATCGGTTCGGCGACGTTGTAGATCGACGGATTCCACTGCCAGCTCTTCAGCGTGTCCAGCGTCCAGGCCTCGGCTTCGAGCTGGGTCTTGAGGATCGCCCAGTCGCTGCGCGCGACGGGGCTGAGCCTGTCGGGGTTGAAGCCCTTCAGTGCCTTGAGTTGTGTACTGAGCCAGTCCTGGTAGCGCTTGCGGTTGGCCTCAGTGGGCGCCGGCAGTTCCGCGGCGACAGCGTAGTAGCCGACCGAGATCGCGTAGTCCGGATTGAACTGCCAGTACTCCGCGAGCCAGTCATCGCCGAAGGTCTTCGTGAAATCGGCATCGCTGGCGCCGGCGGCCGGTGCGCTCAGCAGGAGACTCAGGCACAGCAACAGGCGGTGGAGCATGGAGATCTCGGGGCGGGAAGAACGGAGGAACCGCTGCGGGAGACACATTGTGTGCGGTGGTGCCGGTCCGGCAATCCGGGATACAGCCCAGCGTTGCCAACCCGGCGGGCGGTGTCGATTTCTGCCGGCGACGGGCGACTACAGCCGAAAGCCCGACAGCTCCGCGGCGCAAGCCATTGTTGCAGCGCGCAAAACTTGGACTCGCGCCATGAACTTTGACTTATTTTTGAATCATGTTCAAAATCCGTCCCCCAATCTTCAACCCTGCCTTCAAGGCCACAGAATCCGCCGTGGGAACCAAGGAACGCCGCCAACGCCAGTTCGCCGAACGCGAGGCCTTGCTGCTGGAACACGCTCGCGAGCTGATTCGCGACAACGGGCTGCTGAACCTGCAGATGTCGCGCCTGGCCGAGAAGGCCGAGTACGCGGTCGGCACGCTGTACCAGCACTTCGCGAGCAAGGAAGACCTGCTGCTGGCGCTGACCACGGCGCAGACCGTCGAGCATGTCGAGCTGTTCCAGCGCGTTGCGAAATGGGATGCCGATTCGCGCGACCGCATGTTCGCGATCGGTGTCGCCGATTCGATCTTCGTCCGGCGCCATCCTGACCATTTCCGCATCGCGCAGTACGCGCTGTGCGAAGTGGTCTGGCGTGCGGCATCGCCGGACCGGCGTGAGGATTTTCTCGATGCCTGCCGGCCGATCGGCGAGATCGTCGTCGGCATTGTCGAAGACGGCGTGCGCGACGGCGATCTCACCCTGCAAGGGCAGACGTCACGCGAGGTCTGCACGGGCATGTGGGCGCTGTCCAACGGTACGCACAACCTCGTTCATGCCGAAGGCGTACTCGAAGATTTCACCGCCGGCGATTCGTATCAGCTGATGTGCCGACACATGCAGATCATGCTCAACGGCTACGGTTGGACTCCGCTGGTGGACCCCAGTGACAACAAGGCCGTCAGTGCCTTGATCGAACGTATCAAAACCGAGGTGTTTCATGACCTGTGCAGCCAAGCCCCATAAGGGCAGCGAGCAGGGCCACAGTCACGGCTCCATCATCGCGTTCGCGGTACTTGCGCTGTCCGCAACCACCTCCGCGTCGGCAATGAGCCTGAGCGATGCGCTGCAGCGTGCGCAGGAGCACGACCCTGCGGTCGCGGTCGCCGAGGCGCAGTATGCCGCCGACAAGGAAGCGGGCAGTGCCGATCGCGGCAGCCGCCTGCCGTCGCTGTCGATCGGCGGCAAGTACCAGTACGCCAAGACTGAATCGAATGGTGTGTTCGGTCAGTCCGAAGACGAATATCCGAGCTGGTCGGCGCAGGTGATTGCGCGCCAGCCGCTGTTCCGGCTCGACTGGTTTGCGCTGGGCGACCGTGCGCAGGCGCTCGACGAGCAGGCCGACGTCGCCTACAGGAGCAGCCAGCTCGATGTGCTGGTGCGGGTCGCCGATCGCTACTTCGGCGTACTCGTCGCCCAGGATCAGCTGGAGCAGGCCGAGGCCGAGGCCAAGGCGGTGCGCGAGTCGCGTGACAATACGCAGCTGCGCTACGACGTCGAGCTCGTGCCGGGCATGGATCTGAAGGAAGCGCAGGCGCGTGACGACCTTGCGCATGCGCGACTGCTGTCGGCGCGGACCGCGCTGCAGACCGCGCGCGACGCGCTCGACGAGATCACCGGCAACGGCAATGTCGAACTGCCGCGGCTGCCTGAGGACGTCGCCTTTCCGCCGCTCACGCCGGCATCGCCCGATGCCTGGGTCGCGGCCGCACGCACCAACAGCCCGCGCATTGCGCTCGCCGCCAAGGCAGCGATCGTCGCGACGGCGAACCGCACGTCGGCGCGCTCGGTGTCGATGCCGCAGCTCGACCTGGTCGCGTCCGCCGGTCGTGACGACACCAGCGAGTTCGACTTCGGCCAGGAAACCGATGACGCGCGCGTTGGCGTCGAGCTGAACATTCCGCTGTACGCCGGCGGTATCAACTCCGCGAAGATCCGTCAGGCCGAGGCCGACGCACTCAGCGCCGAGGCCACGCTCAGGCGCGTGACGCTGGAGACCGAGCGCACGACGCGTCAGCTCTATCGCCAGGTCGAGACTGCGTATTACGAATCCGAGGCCTACAAGAAGTCGCTGGAGTCCGCCCAGGCGGCCGAGCGTGCAGTCAGCGCCGGCTACGACGCCGGCACGCGCACGATCACCGATGTGCTCGATGCGAAGTCGCGCGTCGTGCAGTCGCGTCGCGATCTCAACGGCACGCGCTACCAGCTGCTGCAACGTCTGATCGAACTCAAGCAGTTGACCGGCGAGCTCGACGCCAAGGACTTCGCGGTCATCGACCAGCTGCTCAGCTACCCCGTACCGCACTGAAACGCGACCGCCAACACAAACCAGACAGCAGTCCCCCCAAATGGCAAACAAGGATTTCAACATGACCTCCCTCGGCACATCCGGTTCTGCCCAGGCCAAGTACAAATCGCACAAGGGAATGATCGCTCTGCTGGGCGGTGTGCTTCTCGTGTTCGCCGTGGTCTTCTTCATGAAGTGGTTCGGCAACATGCAGATGGCCAAGTTCCTCGACAACATGCCGACGCCGCCGGCGACGATCAGCGTTGCCGAAGTCGCGACCATGCGCTGGGACAAGAGCCTCGAAGCGATCGGTTCGCTGGTGCCCGTCAACGGCGCCGAGCTGACGACAGAGAGCGGCGGGATCGTCACGGCGCTGCATTTCGAATCCGGCGCGCATGTCGAGGCCGGCACCCTCCTGGTGACGCTGGACTCCGCCAACGAACGGGGTGATCTCAAGCGTCTGCAGGCGCAGGCCGAGCTTGCCGAGCTCAATCGCAAGCGCCGCGAGCAGCTGTACAAGCTCGAAGCGATCTCCAAGTCTGACTATGACGCGGTCAAGGCCGAGGCCAACGCCGCGAAGGCTGCAGTCGACGCTCAGGCGGGCAAGCTCGCGCTGAAGGAAATCCGTGCGCCGTTCGCGGGACAGCTTGGCATCCGTCAGGTCAACGTCGGCCAGTACGTGTCTCCGGGCACGCCGCTGGTCAGCCTGCAGTCGCTGGACCCGGTCGATGTCGACTTCTCGCTGCCCGAGCAGTACACCGGAGCGGTCAAGCCGGGCTACACCGTCAGCGTCAAGGTCGACGCACAACCGGATCGCGCCTTCAACGGCGAAGTGCTCGCCATCGAACCGCGCGTGACTACGGCTACGCGCAATTTCTCCGTGCGTGCGCGTCTGCCGAATCCGGAAGGCCTGCTGCGCGCCGGCCAGTTCGGCCGCGTGGTGCTGGACCTGCCGGGCGAGCAGGAGATGCTGGTGGTGCCGCGGACATCGATCAACTACGCCTCGTATGGCGCGTCGGTCTTCGTCGTCCGTGATCGCCAGCCGGTGGAAGGCAAGCCGCTCCAGGAAGGTGAGCCCAAGCTCGAAGTCGTGCAGAAGTTCGTCAAGATCGGCGAAGGCCGCGGCGATTTCGTCGCGGTGCTCGAGGGCCTGGTTGCCGGCGATCGCGTCGCCACTTCGGGTCTGGTCAAGCTGCGCAACAACCAGCCGATCATCATCAACAACGATCTCGCGCCGGATGCCCAGCTCGATCCGGAAACGCCGCAGACCTGATCCCCCCAGGCCCAGCCGTCAGACATAGGCGACGTCATGCATTTCACCGATATCTTCATCAAGCGTCCGGTCCTCGCGACCGTGATCAGCCTGGTCATCCTGCTGCTCGGCCTGCGCGCAGGTACCGAGCTGACCGTGCGCGAATACCCGGAGCTGCAGAACGCGCAGCTCAACATCACGGTCGCCTATCCGGGCGCCGAGGCCGATCTGATGGACGGCTTCATCACGACGCCGATCGAACGTGAGGTCGCGTCGGCGGACGGCATCGACTTCATGACGTCGAGCACGTCCTCGGGCATCTCGACGATCACCGCCAACCTGCGTCTCGACAAGGATCCCAACGAGGCGCTGACCGAGATTTCGTCGAAGGTCAACAAGCTGCGCAGCCAGCTGCCGCAGGGCTCGGAAGACCCGATCGTCGAGATCGCCGAAGGCGGCGGCACCGCGGCGATGTACATGTCGTTCTACTCCAAGGTGCTCGACAGCAGCCAGATCACCGATTATCTGATCCGCATCGTCGAGCCGCAGCTGGCGTCGATTCCCGGCATCGAGAAGGCGCTGATCATGGGCGCGCGCACCTACGCGATGCGCGTCTGGCTCAAGCCGGATCGCCTGTCGGCGCAGAACATGACGGCGAGCGAGGTGTACTCGCGCATCCAGGAGCAGAACGTGCTGTCGGCAGTCGGCGAGATGAAGGGCAATTACGTCCGCATCGGCCTGTCGGCGCAGACCGACCTGCGCACCCCCGAGGAATTCCGTCAGCTGGTGCTGAAGACCGACGGCAACACCGTCGTGCGTCTTGGCGACGTCGCCGATGTCGTGCTCGGTGCCGAGAGCTACGACGGCGGCGCCGGCTGGGATGGCGATCCGGCGCTGTTCTTCGCGATCGAGGTGCGTCCCGAAGCGAACGTGCTCGACGTGATCTCGGAAGTACACAAGATCTGGCCGGGCATCGTCGCGGCGCTGCCGGAAGGTCTCGACGCAGCCATCGGCTACGACAGCACCGAGTACATCCGCGACGCCATTTCGGAAGTGCAGACCACGCTGACCGAAGCGGTCGTGATCGTGCTGATCGTGATCTTCCTGTTCCTCGGCTCGGTGCGCAGTGCGCTGATACCGGCGGTGACCGTGCCGCTGTCGCTGGTCGGTGCGCTGTTCATCATGTATGCGATGGGCTACACGATCAATCTGCTGACGCTGCTGGCGATGGTGCTGGCGATCGGCATGGTCGTCGACGACGCGATCATCGTCATGGAGAACATTCACCGTCACATCGAAGAGGGCATGAAGCCCTACGACGCGGCGATCAAGGGTGCGCGGGAACTCGTTGGTCCGGTGATCGCGATGACGATCACGCTGGTCTCCGTCTATGCGCCGATCGGCTTCCTGACGGGCATCACCGGCAAGCTGTTCAGCGAGTTCGCCTTTACGCTGGCCGGTGCGGTACTGATTTCCGGCATCATCGCGCTGACGCTCACGCCGATGATGTGCGCACGCATCCTCAAGTCCACGCATGGCGAGGATGCGGAGCCGAACAAGCTCGCTGACTACCTCGACCAGAAGTTCGAGACCTGGCGCAACGGTTACAAGACCCGTCTGCACGGCGCCCTCGAAGCCAAGCACATCATCGGTGCGTTCGGATTGGCAGTGCTGCTGTCGTGCTTCTTCTTCTATCGCATGGCGCCAACAGAACTGGCACCGCAGGAAGACTTTGGCTTTGCGTTCTCGATCAACGAGGTTGATGGTTACGCGTCGATCGAGTATCTCGAGCAGCAGTTCCGCGAGGCACAGAAGATCACGCTGGCCGATCCGGACGTCGATCACATCTTCTCGTTCAGCATGTCCAACAGCAGCGCGACCAACACCGGCTTCATGGGCATGGTGATGGGCGACTGGACCGAGCGTGAGCGCTCGACGCAGTCGATCCTGAATGAGTTGCAGGAAAAGCTGGCATCGATCCCTGGCATGCGTTGGTCCGGCATCCAGCCGCCGGCCCTGCCGACGCCTGGTCAGGGCTATCCGCTGGAGTTCGTGATCAAGTCGACCGCGAGTCCGGAGACGCTGACTGAGGTCGGCGACCAGATCGTCGAACGGGCGATGGCGACCAAGAAGTTCTTCTTCGTCGCGCCGCGCATGCACGTCGACAAGCCGGAAACGCAGATCCTCATCGACCGCGACAAGGCCGCTTCGCTGGGCGTCGACATGCGCCGGCTGTCGGCGGACATCGCTGCACTGCTGGCCGGTGGAGAAGTCAACCGTTTCTCCTATGACAGTCGCTCGTACAAGGTCATCCAGCAGGTCGCACGCAGCGAGCGCATCAACCCGCAGCAGCTCGAGGGTTACTACACCCGCGCACAGAACGGCGAATTGATCCCGCTTTCTACGCTCGTGAAGCTCGAAGATCGCACGGTGCCGCGCACGATCGAGCACTTCCAGCAGCTGAACTCGAACTCCATCATCGCGGTGCCACGCCCGGACATTCCGCAGGGCGAGGCGCTGAAGATCTTCGAGGATCTGTATGCCGAGCTGGCACCGACCGGCTTCCAGGCCGACTACTCGGGCGCGTCGCGCCAGTTCAAGCAGGAAGGCGAAGCACTGGCGACGACCTTCCTGTTCGCACTGGTCATCATCTACCTCGTGCTCGCCGCGCAGTTCGAATCGTTCCGCGACCCGATCATCATGCTGGTCACCGTACCGATGTCGATCTGCGGCGCACTGCTGCTGATCAACATCTTCGCGATCACCAACGGCATGCAGCTGACCGACTTCCCCGGCATGACGCTGAACATCTACACCCAGGTCGGGCTGGTGACGCTGATCGGCGTGATCTCCAAACACGGCATCCTGATCGTCGAATTCGCCAACCAGCTGCAGCAGCGCGGCATGGCCAAGCGCGAGGCGATCGAGGAGGCCGCATCGATCCGTCTGCGACCGGTGCTGATGACGACCGCGGCGCTGGTGATTGCAATGGTGCCGCTGCTGTTCGCTTCCGGTCCCGGCGCGGCGTCGCGCTTCTCGATCGGCCTGGTGATCGCCGCCGGCATGACTATCGGCACCCTGTTCACGCTGTACGTCGTGCCGGCAATGTATCTGTACCTTGGCCGTGACTTTGCGCACGACACCGCCAAGCTCAAGGCCGCATCCGCAACAGCGCACTGAAGCGGTTTCAGGACCTGTAGCCCGGTTTTGCCGCAGGCAAAGCCGGGAAGCCCGGGGCTGATGCCTGACCGTCCCGGCTCCACTGCGCGGAGCCGGGCTACAC
>JALYJV010000164.1 GCA_030775105.1 Pseudomonadota bacterium
ATACATGCCGATGCTCTTTAATAAATAAATATACATCCAGCACCTGCACTACGGTCAGGACTAGATAACGCGAGACTGAAGACGGATGTAACTTGTTCAGACGTTAAAGACTATTCCCGGTAGAGGCAACATGACGCAGATCGCGCAGCAGCTTGCTGCAGTCCGCAGCCGCATCGTCCGGGCCTGCGATGGCGCCGGCAGGCCAGCCGCGGACGTCAAGTTGCTGGCGGTCAGCAAGACCTTTGGCGCCGACGCCGTGCGCGCGGCGGCGGCAGCCGGCCAGCGCGATTTCGGTGAAAACTATCTGCAGGAAGCGCTCGACAAGCAGTCGCTACTGGGCGATCTGGACCTGATCTGGCATTTCCTCGGCCCGCTGCAATCCAACAAGACCCGCGCCGTTGCCGAGCATTTTCATTGGGTGCATAGCGTATCCCGCCTGAAAATTGCGCAAAGATTGTCCGAACAGCGCCCGGACGCACTGCCACCGCTGCAGGTCTGCGTTCAGGTCAATATCTCCGGCGAGGCGAGCAAATCCGGCTGCGCACCGGCCGATGTGCTGGCACTGTGCCGTGCGGTTGCCGCACTGCCGCGCCTGCAGCTGCGCGGGCTGATGGCCATTCCCGAACCCGCCAGCCCCGGCAGCGATGTCCGCGCTCCCTACAGTGCGCTGCGCGCGCTGCAGGACAGCATGAACGGCTTCGAGCCGGCGCTGGACACCTTGTCGGGCGGCATGTCGGATGATCTCGAAGCGGCAATCGCCGAGGGCTCAACCATCGTGCGCGTGGGAACTGCGATTTTCGGCAGACGGGGCTAGGTACTTTCGCGCCAAGGGGGCTGTCACCGCGCTCATTGCTTTTGAGCTGCGCTTGTCTTCACTATCCATCACGCACCGCGTCGACTAAACGCTGATCACCGGGGGACACGCGCGAATGCTGGAATTCATACAAACCGCACTGCAGACGGCGCAGACCAATTTCCTGGCGCAGTGGTGGCTGTACCTGACAATGCCGATCATCGCGGCGATCATCGGCTACGTCACGAAGATTGCGGCGGTGCGGATGATGTTCGAGCCGCTCGAGTTCATCGGCATCAAACCGTACCTCGGCTGGCAAGGCGTGATCCCGCGCAAGGCCGAGAAAATGGCCAGTATCGCGGTCGACGTGATCACACGGCGCCTGATCACAGTCGAGGAAATCTTCTCGCGCCTTGATCCGAAAAAGATCGCCAGCCAGATTGAAAAGCCGATGCTCGGCGCGGTCGAGCAGATCACCCGCGAAGTGCTGTCGCAGCATCAGCCGGGCATGTGGGAGTTGCTGCCCAACTTCGCCCGCGAGCGCCTGATCAAGCGCGTCCAGGCCGAAGCCCCTCAGGTCGTGGCCCAGGTCATGACCGACATACGCACCAACGTGCACCAGGTCTTCGACCTCAAGCACATGGTCATCGGCGCGCTGATGCGCGACAAGCGCCTGCTCAATCGTGTGTTCGCCGAAGTCGGGCGCAAGGAGTTCCGCTTCTTTGGCCACTCCGGCCTGGTATTCGGCTTCATGATTGGCCTCGTGCAGATGGTGGTCTGGATGTTCTACCAATCACCGTGGATCCTGCCTGCATTCGGCCTGTTCATCGGCTTTGCGTCGGACTGGCTCGCGCTGCAGATGCTGTTCCATCCCAAGAAGCCGATGAAGATCCTCGGCCTGACCTATCAGGGTCTGTTCCTGCGGCGGCAGAAGGAAGTTTCACGCGACTATGCGCGTCTCGTCGCCGACCAGATCATCACGCCGGCTAACATCTGGCAGGCCATCCTTGAAGGTCCGGGATCAGACCGCCTGTTCTCCCTGGTGCAGAAGCACGTCGAACAGATGGTCGACGAGCAGGCCGGCATCGCACGACCACTGGTCGCGTTCGCGATCGGCTCGCGCCGCTATCAGGAGATGAAGAAACTGGTCACTGCCAAGCTGGTCGAGACCCTGCCACAGACCCTGCGTCATGTCGACAACTATGCTGAAAGCGCGATGGACATCCGTAACACCCTGACCGAGCGCATGCAGAAGCTCAGTCCGGAAGAGTTCGAAGGCATGCTGCGGCCGGCCTTCAAGGAAGACGAGTGGTCGCTGATCATCGTCGGCGCGGTGCTCGGCTTCATCGTTGGTGAATTGCAGACCTTCATGATGCTGCACTGACCAGCCGAGCTGAATTGCACTAGTCTTCGTGTCCTGAAACCCCTACTTGCGGAAACCCCATGTCTGCCGACACCGCCAAACGCCTCGCCGCCGAAGCTGCCCTTGCCTACATTGAGCCCGGTGAAGTGCTGGGCGTGGGTACCGGCTCCACGGTCAATCACTTCATCGATCTGATCGCGGAACGCCGATTGCTCAGTGATATTCCGGGTGCGGTGTCGTCATCGAATGCGAGCACCGAACGCCTGAAGAAGGTCGGCATCCGCGTACTGGACCTGAATCAGACCGGCACGCTGTCGATCTATGTCGACGGCGCAGACGAAGCGAACAAGCACCTGCAGTTGATCAAGGGTGGCGGCGCGGCGTTGACACGCGAGAAGATCGTCGCCGCTGCGAGCCGCAAGTTCATCTGTATCGCAGACGAATCGAAGTTGGTCGGCGTGCTCGGCAAGTTCCCGCTGCCGATCGAGGTGATTCCGATGGCGCAGTCCTACATCGGCCGCGAACTGACGCGCCTGGGCGGCCATCCGGTGCTGCGCAAGGACGTGATGACCGACAACGGCAACGTCATCATCGATGTCCATAATCTGAGCATTGTCGATCCGCTCAAGCTCGAAGCCGAGATCAACAGCCTTGCTGGCGTGGTCTGCGTCGGCCTGTTCGCGAAACGCCCGGCCGATGTACTGATTCTCGGCGGGCCCAACGGCGCACGCACGCTCAAAGCCGTCTGAGCAGAACACCCGTACAAAAAAGCCCGCCCGACGGTGACGTCGGGCGGGCTTTTCATTGACAGCTTGACGATCTTAGCGGCGGCGCGGGCCGCCCTTCTTCAGATCACGCGGCTGTTCTTCGTTGACCTTCATCGGCTTGCCGCGCAGGTCCTTGCCGTTGAGACCGGCAATCGCTGCACGCGCTTCGTGACCTTCCATCTCGATGAAGCCAAAGCCCTTGCACTGGCCGCTGAACACGTCCTGCACCAGTTTGATCGAGAACACCTTACCGAAGCCGGCGAAGATCTCGGTGAGCTCGCGCTCGGTGGTGTCGGCAGGCAGGTTTCCGGCGAAGACTCGTTTCATGCGGTACTCCTAAAAGTGCGTCAAAAAATAACTCTTATCGGCCGCCGCGATGGCGACCCCCTTGATTCGACCGCTCCGGCGCACCACCTGCCGGACGATCGCGACGGCCGTCGCCGCGTGGACGTGACGGCGCAGCAGCCGACGGCGCCGGCCTGCGCTCACCGCTGGCGTTGCCATTGCCGGCGGGCTTGCGCTGCTGCCCACCAGACGGCTTGCCGCCATTGGCATGGGCCGGACGCCCACTGCCGTTCGCCGGACGCTGGCCGTTGTGACGACCACCCTGACGATGATTCCGGTGATCGCGCGGCGGACGCTCCTCGTCTGCATCCTTGGCAGATTCAGAACGCGGACGCGGGGTGAAGCCCTCAACCTCAAATGCTTCAATGCTGCGTTTCAGCAGCTTTTCAATACCCTTCCATTCGTCATATTCCTCGCGGCATACGAGCGAGATCGCCTCGCCCGTCTCGCCGGCGCGGCCGGTACGACCGATGCGGTGCACATAGTCTTCGGGGACGGCCGGTAACTCGTAGTTGATGACATGCGGCAGCAGCTCGATATCCAGGCCACGGGCAGCGATATCGGTCGCAACCAGCGCGCGGACGCTGCCGTCCTTGAAACCGGCCAGCGCTTTCTGGCGCGCGTTCTGGCTTTTGTTGCCGTGCAGAGCGGCGGAATTGATGCCGTCCTTGATCAGGCGTTCCATCAGGCGGTTCGCGCCATGCTTGGTGCGCGTGAAGATGAGCACCTGCTTC
>JALYJV010000165.1 GCA_030775105.1 Pseudomonadota bacterium
CCGCTGGAGACAGCGGGGCGCGGTCGGCGCTGCACAGAACAGCGGAATCCTCACTCGAACTGACGTGCCCACTGCAGCCCAATGAACAAGAGTCCTCTGGTGCTGGTCGTCGACGACCAGAACACGAACCTTCAGCTGATCGGCGAGGTGCTGGATCAAGCGGGCTACCAGGTGATGCCTTCGCTCAGTGGTGAACAGGCGCTGGCGCGGGCCAAGCTACGGCAACCCGATCTGGTCCTGCTCGACATGGCGATGCCCGGCATGGATGGCATCCAGACCTGCCGCGACCTGCGCACGCTGCCGGGAATGGATCAGCTGCCGATCCTGTTTGTGACAGCCGTCAACGACCGGGCGTCGCTGGTCGCGGCGTTCGCCGCAGGCGCAGTGGACTACATCACCAAGCCATTTGTTGTCGAGGAACTGCTGGTGCGCGTGCGTACGCACATGGATCTCAAGCATGCCCGTGATCGCCTGGCGAAAAGCGTCAAGGAACGCGAGGATGTGGTCGATATCGTCGCGCATGATCTGAAGAATCCGCTGACCTGCGTGTTGTTTGCAGCGCAGGCGCTGCATCGCAATCCCGGTTCCGAGCAACGCCGTGCCGAACTGGCAGGCGAGATCGAAAGCTGCGCCGAGGAGGCTATGCAGTACATCCAGCGGTTTCTGACCCGCGGCAATGCTGACCAGCGCTTGAGGCAGTTCGGTGCGGAGCACATCAACTTTGGAGACATCGCCCGTGAAGCCGCGCGCTTCATGCGGGCGAGCGCCGAGCCGCGCGATGTCCGACTGGTCGTGGATGGCGCAGCCGATGCCTGGGCGGATGCCCGTGCCTTGCGCAATGTCATGCAGAACCTGATTTCCAATGCAATCCGCCACAGCCCGGCGGGCACCGATGTCACGGTCGAACTGAAGCCGTCTCCGCGACCTGGCTGGTCGCTGTGCATGGTCAAGGACTGCGGCAGTGGCGTCTCGGCCGAGCTGCAGCCACGACTGTTTCAGCGCTATGCCAGACAGGTTGACAGTGCCGGTGCCGACAACAGTGATGGCAACCGCTTCTCGAGCGGGCTGGGCCTGGCGATCGCCAAGCATGACATCGTGCAGATGGGCGGCAATCTCTGGTACGAGCCTCGTGAAGAAGGCGGCAGCATCTTCATCATTGAGCTGCCGCAACGCTCGCCGGATCTCTGACCGGCGCTCTGTCCGGTGCCTTCAGCGCCACTTCGACTGGCAGGTTCTGTCGCCGCAGCGACCAAACCCGCAACGCGTCGAACAGCAGGCCGCCGATCAGCAGCAGGCGCGAGGTGTTGCGTGCACGCAGCTGCATCACAACGGCGCCGACCGCCACTGCGGCTACGACATACGGCAGAGCCGGCGCCAGCCTTCTCGCCACGGTCAGCGCATGTGGCGCAAGCTGCACCGAGGACCTTAGTCCGCTGGCAGCCAGGCGCATTTCCTTCTGATAGTGCCGCGATCGGGCTTCGAGCTGGCGGCGTTCCAGGGTCATGGCGGCGTTCATTCGATCTCGGGGATCACGACGCCATCCATCTCGTGCAGCGCCGTCGACAACGGCCGTGCCGGCTCGCGACGCAACTGCCGCAGCGCGAGCCAAGCGGCGACGGTGGCAAACAGTGCGACGACGATCAGCAGGCTGATCACGTGCAGCCGCCACGGGGTGTCCCAGAATGCGGCGACCACCAGCGCAGCGGTGAACTGCGTTGTCGTCAACGCGGTGAGAGACAGCAACATGCCGCGCGTGATCATCGAGCCAAGACGCTCGCGCTCTTCGATCAGTTCGAGTTCGAGGATCTCAAGACGAACCCGGAGGTACTGGAGCCCGTTGTTGAGAAGCCGTTGCAACATGACCGACGGCATGGCCACGGACATGGTCGCCTTACGCGGTGACGTTCCTGGTGCTCGATCCTGAGTGGCCCAGGTATCCCACGATGGCACCAATCAGGACGGCGATCGCGAGTGCCTGCCACGGCCGTTCGCGGACCAGACCTGTCGTCGTATCCAGCGCGGCGCGGCCGCGCTCGATGGCTTCGGTCTCGAGCGATGCAAGTTGCGACTTGGCCTGGCTCAGACTTTCGCTGAGCTTGCTGCGCGCCTTGTCGATGCCGTCGCCGGATGCGGTAACGGTTGCCTGCAGCAGCTGTTCAGAATGAGTGACCAGCGAGCGAAGGTCGGCCGCCAGATAGCTGCGCGCCTTGCCGATGCTGATTTGTCGGGTATGCATGTTCTCATCCTCCGATGTCATGGTGGCTTCAAAGCAGCATCGCCGCCGGCACGATGGAATCGGCCGGCGGCGTACCGGCGTCAGTTCGTACCGACCTTGAGGTCGTTCTGAACCATTTTCACGCCATTGACTTCGCCGGCCACCTTCTCGGCCAGTGCAATCTGCGCGGGATCCTTCACGGTGCCGGTGAGTTGCACGACGCCACTGCGGGTGTCGACATCGATCTGCAAGGCATCGACGCCCTTGGTCTTGATCAGCTTGGCCTTCACCTCGCCGGTAATGACCGAATCATCGACAACGGTGCCGACGGTGCGCGACGTATTGCCCTTGCTGTCATCGGCCGCGGCCAGAGCGGCGGGCGCCGTGTACGCAGCGGCAACAGCGCAAGCCAGGAACAGTGGTGATGCGTACTTGGATAAGTTGGACATGTGTATCTCCTTAGACATGGGTCTGTTCGAGCATCGAGCAAGGACGCTCAGGCTCAATGGCTATGCCGCAGCATTCGTGCCTGCCCGTGCGCTCGTTCAGCGCGGAGTCGGTGAACTGTCCGAACCGCAGATGAACTGCTAGGGCCTGCTAACGCTATGGCGATCGCTGTGACGGAGACCGTTTTGGCGCAGTGCAAGGAAGAAGGAGCGTGGTGTACTGGACGTACACGAGCGAGTTCTGACGCTGCAATGCGCCAAAACGGTCCCGCCCTTCGGGTGTCACGGGATTTGTGGCCATGCGGCGTTGCGCCCTCCTCATTTGGAACCACCAAACTCGGTCGGTCGCGCCTTGCCTGGCCGCAAATCTCGTGGCATCACACCGATCGCCATAGCGTTAACAGGCCCTAGTCCGCGAATTCGGCAGGAATGCGCATTGCGTGTCGTGTCGTACGGACAGTCGCGCAACCGTCGCGCTATAAAGGAAGCTGTGATGAGACGTCGGCACAAGATGTGGATAGGCTTTGGCGTGATTGCGATTGCGCTGATTGCCGTGCGTATGGCCTTGCCATACTGGGTTGCCGACGAACTCAACCAGCGGCTCGACAAGATGGGGGACTATCACGGCGAACTCGGCAGTGTCGATCTCAGCCTTTATCGCGGCGCGTATCAGATCAATCGTCTGACGATCGTGAAGAACAGCGGCGATGTCCCGGTGCCGTTGTTGACTGCGCCGCTGGTGGATCTGTCGATCAGCTGGAAGGAGATCTTCAACGGCGCGCTGGTTGCGGAAGTCGAATTCCGCAATCCAGAGCTCAACTTCGTCGATGGAGGCGACAAGGGCGAAGGGCAGGCAGGGGGTGGTGTCGATTGGCGCGAGCAGCTGGAGTCGCTGTTGCCGATCCACATGAACGAGGTCAGAGTCGTCGATGGCACCATTGCTTTTCGCAACCTCATATCGGACCCGCCGGTCGATCTGCGCATGACGGACGTCGATCTTGCATTGCGAAATCTGACCAATGTGCGGGATGCCGACGGCCGTCGAGATGCATCGCTGGATGGAACGGCGACCGTACTCGACGATGCGGCGGCAGAGTTCAAGGCGAAGTTCGATCCACTCGGCAAGCTGGATGATTTCAGCTTCGACATGCGGGTCGTGAACGTCAATCTGACCCGGCTCAATACCCTGACCCAGGCCTATGCCAATCTGGATATCGCGTCAGGCCAGGGCGATTTCGTCATGGAACTCGATGCAGAGCAAGGCCGACTGCGTGGGTATGCCAAGCCCCTGTTGCACAAGCTCGACATCTTCAGCTGGAAACAGGATGTCGAGAACGGCGATGGCAATCCGCTGCAGATGCTCTGGGAGGCATTCAGCAGCGGCGTGACCAAGCTGTTCCAGAACCACCCGACCGACCAGTTCGCGACCAAGATCATGATCGACGGCAGCCTCGACAAGCCGGGCGCGTCGACCCTGCAGATCATTGGCAGCATCCTGCGCAATGCATTTGTCGAGGCCTACCGCTCACAGTTTGAAGGCACCGAGATCGAGCGTTCTGGAAAGGACAAAGCCGAGGCCCCCTGAATCCGACGCATCGTGGTGAGACTGAGGCCTGCGGTTCAGCGTTCAGCCTGTTGCAAGCCCGCAGAGATATACGGGGGGAACGCTGTTTGCGGAGTGCGGAATACCGCGCCCTCGGCGAGATCTGGAGAAATCACATGTCGCATTTTCACCTCTGGCAGTCATCGGCTGCTCGCATCGCAAGCCCGCACCGCATGCTCGGCTGCAGCCTGCTCGCATTGACGCTGGCAATCTCGGCCTGCGCGATGAACCGTGAGCAGACCGGCACGGTACTCGGCGGTGCCGTCGGCGCTGCCGCCGGATCGTCGATCGGATCGGGTTCGGGCAGGACAGCTGCGACCATCGTCGGCGGCCTGATCGGCGCATTCGCAGGGCGCAGCGTCGGTCAGCACATGGATCAGCAGGATCGCATGCAGACCGCAATGGCGATGGAAAACAATGCGACCGGCAAGTCATCGACCTGGACCAATCCGGACTCCGGCGCCGCGTATTCGGTGACGCCGACCCGCACCTACGATAGCGGCGGTGCGCCATGCCGCGAGTTCACGATGGCGGCGACGGTCGACGGCAAGCCGGATGAGGTTCGGGGCACGGCCAGCCGCCAGGCCGACGGCAACTGGAAGATCATCGAAAGCTGAGTCGCGATCGCGGTCTCGGCTTGAGTGGGGCCTCAGGCCGGATCACGGTTTTCGCTGACCGCGATCGTTGACTGCCGGCGTACCGGCAGCCATCCGGCCCACGCCGGAAAGCGTCGCAGGAAATGAAAGACCAGCCAGCTCAGGGCCTGGCGCGGCCGGGTGCGGTGCGGGATGTCGTTGCGATTGATGCGCTCGCAGCTTTCCTGCATCAGCTTCTGTAACCGTGCGCGCAACTGCGTGGTGATCTTCTGATCGTGAAACAGCAGATTGGCCTCCAGGTTCAGAGACAGGCTCAGCGGATCGAGATTGCTTGATCCCACCGTGCACCAGTCGTCGTCGATCACAGCGACCTTGCCGTGGAATGGCCGCTGGCAGTACTCGTAGATCACGACGCCGGAACTCAACAGGTAGTCGTACAGGGTCTGAGCAGCCCAGCGCATGATCGGCTGGTCGGGAGACCCTTGCAGGATGAGCTCCACTTTGACTCCGCGTCGAGCTGCCTTGCGGAACTCGCGGAGGAGACGAAAGCCGGGAAAGAAATAGGCGTTGGCAACGATGATTTCCCGTTTCGCGTGGCGCATGGCGACGCGGTAGTGGAGCTCGATGTCGTCGCGATGACGATCGTTGTCGCGCCAGCTCAGCAAGGCGCTGCCGCCGGCGCCGTCAGCCTGCTTGTCCGGGAAGCGGGCGCGCCTGTGCCACCATGGTCGCGTGCGGGGCATGCGCCTGCCTTCGAGCGCGGTGATGACCAGTGCCCTCAGGTCATCGACGATCGGCCCTTCGACTTCCACCGCATAGTCCTGCTTGGATCCTTCGCCATAGTCGAGCAGGTGGTCGTCCGAGTAGTTGATGCCGCCGACGAAGCCGATCCGCCGGTCGACGACGACGATCTTGCGATGCAGGCGGCGAAACGCATTGGTGCGCATACCGAGCAGGCGGGTTGCCGGATCGAAGCTGCGAAAGTCGACGCCGGCCTCCACCAGCTCATCGACATACGCCGGCGGCAGGTCAGCCGTGCCGTAGCCGTCGACTGTTACGACGACGCGGGCGCCGTTGCGGGCAGCGCCGATCAGCGCTTCCTTCAAATCCGTGCCGACGCCGTCATCGAACACGATGAAGGTTTCGAGCAGCACCTCGTTCTGGGCTTCACGAATCGCCTTGAACACGGCGGGGAAGTACTGCTCGCCGTTCTCGAGCAGCTTGATCCGGTTGCCGGTCGTCCAGTCATAGCGGCCGAGCTGTCGCGAAGGAAGGGATGGCACAGGCGCATTCACGCCGCGATCTCGGCGAGCAGTCCAGCGTGATCGGACAGATGCGACCACGGCCGCAACTTCAGCACCGATTCGTGACGGACCGCGACGTTGCGGACGTAGATTCGATCCAGACGCAGCAGCGGCCAGCGTGCCGGGAACGTCCGCGCCGCCTTGCCATGCCGCTCGACAAAAATCTCGCGCAGGTTCGAACACTCGCGCAGGCGATCATGGGCGTGCAGGGTCCAGTCGTTGAAATCTCCGGCGACGACCAGCGGCGCATCATCCGGCACTTCGCGGGTGACGAGTTCACAGAGGAGTCCCAGCTGCCGCCGACGCTGGCGTGCATGGAGGTCCAGGTGCACGCAGATCAGATGCAGTTCGCCTTGCAGATGTGGCGCTGCAACCACGCAATGCAGAAGGCCGCGCGGCTCGCGCCCGGCGACGGAGATGTCATGGTTCGCATGGCGCTGGATCGGATACTTGGACAGCAGCGCATTGCCGTGATGACCCTCCGGGTACACGGCATTGCGGCCATAGGCATAGGCGCTCCAGGTCGAGTCGGCGAGGAACTCGTAGTGCGAGGTCTGCGGCCAGTGCGGATGCAGGGCATGCAAGGCATGCTCGCCAACGACTTCCTGGAGGAACACCACATCGGCGCCTGTTGCGCGCACCGCGTCGCGCAGTTCATGAAGGACCAGGCGCCGGTTGAATGTGCTGAAGCCCTTGTGGATGTTCAGGGTAAGCACCTTGAACACACACGGCGGTGCCTGGCCCGTCGCCGGTTCGACGACTTCGACAATACATGACGGCTGCGGCTCAGCGGTATTCACGGTCTGCTGATCTGGGCTGCTGGGATCTGGTGATCAGGGTCGTGTGCAACGCATGAACCGATGCTGAAACCGTCGCAGCGCAGGCGGGCACGGCGGTTGCGGTGTTCGCACGCCATGAACGCTTCAGCCGCCGAAGTCATGCCGCATGCGAACAAGCGACATGTAGCCGGATCACGCGCCCGTCGGGACAACGCCATGCGCTGGTTGTGGCGCGGCGTCGGCTTGGCATTCATCGCGCTGATCGTCTGGCTGATCGCCTCAAAAGGCCGCAGCATTGACTGGGAAGCGGTAGGCATTGCGCTGCGCAGTTACGAATTGTCGACGCTGCTCGGCGCCGCGCTGCTGGCCCTGGCAGGACATGCAGCAGCGGCGACCTACGACCTGATCGGCAAGCGCTATGTCGGCCATCACCTGCAGGACCGGCAGGTATTCACGATCAACTTCATTGCGTATGCGTTCTCGATCAATCTGGGCGGTCTCCTGGGGGGGTGGGGCATGCGCATGCGCCTGTACAGCCGCTTCGGCCTGAAGGCCCGCCAGATCGCGCGGATCATCGGCCTGGCCTTCTTCACCAATTGGTCCGGTTTCGTTCTGCTATCGGCCATCGTATTGCTGTGGCCGTTGCAGCTGCCGGTCGAGCTGGCGGTGGAACAGACGTCGTGGCGTCTGGCGGCCTCGGTGCTTCTGTTCAGTATCGCGATCGGCTACCTGCTGCTCTGTGCAGTGGGTCATGGTCGCCACTGGCGCCTGCGCATACGCGATGTGAATCTGCAGATGCCATCGATCCGTCTCGGCCTGCTGCAGGTGGGCCTGTCCAGCACCAGCTGGCTGCTGATGGCAGTGACCCTGGACCGCCTGCTTCCGGAGCAGGTGCCGTTCAATCAGGTTCTGGCGGTGCTGTTCCTCGCCAGCGTCATCGGCGCGGCCTCGCATGTGCCGGGCAGTCTGGGCGTGCTCGAAGCCAGCGTGCTCTGGCTGTTCGGCTCACAGGCCGAGCCTCTCAATGTCCTCGCAGCACTGCTCGCCTATCGCGCGCTGTACTACCTGGTGCCGCTGCTGATCGCGGCAATCGGATTTGCGTTCATGGAGTGGCTCTCCCGGCGCCAGTGCCGGACGAGAGAGGCCGCCTGATACGCCAGCGCATGCCTGCCGTACCGCTGCTGAATGGGCTTTGTGCAGCGTTGATGCCGGGATCGCTGCAATTCGCATTGATTGTTCGCGTTGCCTGCGCAGCGCATTGTCCAGCCAGCCCGCGCTGACACCTTCCAGCAGTGCGATCAGCGTTGCGAGCGAGCGCTTGGGCACGAAACTTGTTCACGGGCACTCATCAATGTCCAGCGGACCCGCACCATGTATCGCGAAACAGCCGAGTTCGAGTCAGTGATCGAGACCAGCAAGCCCGTTGCCGGTCTTCCGCAGCCGGCGATTGCGCGCACGAGACCGCCATCACGCCTGCACGCACTGCGTGATCCGCAGTCCACTGGCCGCGTTGGCGAAGTGCCGGATGAAGAGGGTCGGCACAGGCCCGCAACAGGGGACATGCGATTCGTCAGTCGCCTGACGCGTGAAACGCTGGCGCTGGTGATGGCCGGCGGCAAGGGCTCGCGACTCATGCCCCTGGCTGCGCACCGTGCAAAGCCGGCAGTCCCGTTCGGTGGCAAGTTCCGCATCATCGACTTCACGCTGTCGAACTGCGTCAACAGTGGCATCCGCAAGATCGGTGTGCTGATGCAGTACGAGGGCCATTCGCTGATCCAGCATCTCCAGCAGGGCTGGAGTTTCTGCCGTGGCCAGTTCGGCGAGTTCATCGAGATGCTGCCGGCCGAGCAGCGCCAGGAAGCGCCGGGCTGGTATGTCGGTACTGCGGATGCGGTGTACCAGAACATCGATCTGATTCGTCGTACCCGGCCGCGACATGTACTGATTCTGGCCGGCGATCACATCTACAAGATGGATTACGGCAGCATGCTCGCGCATCACGTTGCCGCGGGAGCGGATCTCACGGTGGGCTGCGTCGAGGTGCCACGTGCCGAGGCAACGGCGTTCGGCGTCATGCGCGTCGATGCCAGCGACCGCATCGAGGCGTTTGAGGAGAAGCCAGTCGATCCCAAGCCCGTTCCGGACAATCCCGATGTCGCTCTGGCCAGCATGGGCATCTATGTCTTCGACACGGACTTTCTGCTGGAGCAGCTCGAACGCGACGCCGCGAATCCGGATTCATCGCACGACTTCGGCCATGACATCGTGCCTGGTGTCGTGGACAAGGCCATTGCGGTGGTCTTTCGCTTTCATGACCTGTATGACGCGGGTATACCCGGCTACTGGCGCGACGTCGGCCATGTCGATGCGTACTGGAAAGCCAATCTGGAGCTGACCAGTGTGCAGCCTGAGTTTGATCTCTACGACAGCCGCTGGCCGGTGTGGACGCATCAGGAGCAGGTCCCGCCAGCAAAGTTCGTCTTCGATCGCAGCGGGCTGCGCGGAATGGCGGTCGATTCGCTGATCAGCGGTGGGTGTCTGGTGTCCGGCGCCGTCGTGCGTCGTTCGGTGCTGTTCGTGGACTGCGCGGTCGAGGTCGGCAGCAGGATCGAAGACAGTCTGCTGCTGCCGGGTGTGCGCATTGGCCGTCACTGCCGCATCCGTCGCGCCGTCATCGATGAGGGGGTCAGCCTGCCGGATGGTACGGTGATCGGTGAAGACCCTGTTGAAGACGCCAGGCGTTTCGAGGTGACGCCAGGTGGCGTGACCGTTGTGACGCTGGACATGCTGCACGCCTGAAGATGACAGCCCGGATCGGACAAGCTCCGCAGGTAGCTGCGTCGATGCGTCCATCTCCGCAGGCGGATCTCGACGTGGCGCAGCACGCGTCGCGCATCGTCATCGAACGATGCACACCCTGTGTCGACCACGGCCAGTTCGCGGCGAAGGGCGTCGTCGGCCAGCAGATCGACATCGAGGCTGACGTCTATGCCGATGGCCACGAGCAGCTGGCGGTCGACCTGTTGATGTGGATGCCGTCGGCCGAGGAGTGCGTCCGCACGCGCATGCGGGCGCTGGGCAATGACCGCTGGCATGCGACGTTTGTCGCGACCGCCTGCGGGCTGCATCGCTATGCGATCGAAGCCAGCATCGACCGATGGGGCAGCCTGACGTCTACGCTGGCTCGCAAGCACGAGGCCGGGGCGCCACTGAAACTGGAGCTGCGCGAAGGGATCGAGCGGATTGCTGCCGCAATCCGTCGCCAGGACATTGACCTGCAGAGCCGCGTTGCGGCCAAAGCGCTGTTCAGCCGGCTGCGCGACTGCGGTCTCGACCAGGCCGTGGAACTGCTGCTCGAGCGCACGACCGGCGAGCTGATGCGTCGTGTGCAGGATCGCGAGTTTGCAGTCCGTCTTGCACCGGCGCTGGCGTTGGACATCGAGCGGCGCAGCGCCGGCTTCGCAAGCTGGTATGAGCTGTTTCCGCGCTCGCAGGCCGGTGTCGACGAACCGCCGCGACATGGAAACTTCGATGACGTGATCGCGCGCCTGCCGCAGATCCACGCGATGGGATTCGACGTGCTCTACATGCCACCGATCCATCCGATCGGTCGCATCCACCGCAAGGGGCGCAACAATCATCCCCGCGCGGAGCCCGGCGAACCCGGTAGTCCGTATGCGATCGGCTCTCTTGAAGGCGGCCACGAAGCGGTCCATCCGGAACTGGGCGGCATCGAAGGCTTCCGTCGCCTGCACGCCGCAGCGGCGTCGTACGGTATCGAGCTGGCACTCGACTTCGCGATCCAGTGTTCACCCGATCATCCGTGGCTGCGCGAGCATCCGGGCTGGTTTGCGTGGGGGCCGGACGGTGAGATGCGCTATGCGGAGAATCCGCCGAAGCGTTACGAGGACATCGTCAACGTCGATTTCTACTGCGAGTCGGGTCGGGCCGAACTGTGGCAGGCGCTGCGCGATGTCGTCGAAACCTGGATCGCCGAAGGTGTGCGCACCTTCCGCGTCGACAACCCGCATACCAAGCCGCTGCCATTCTGGACCTGGCTGATCGCCGATGTACGCCGGCGCCATCCGGACACGATCTTCCTGTCGGAGGCCTTCACCCGGCCGGCGATGATGTATCGCCTCGCCAAGATCGGCTTCGCGCAGAGCTACACCTACTTCACCTGGCGCAACAGCAAGCGCGAGCTGACCGAGTACCTGACCGAGCTCACGACACAGGCGCCGCGCGATTTCTTCCGGCCACATTTCTTCGTCAACACGCCGGATATCAATCCAAGCTTCCTGCACGATGCGGGGCGACCGGGCTTCCTGATTCGCGCCGCCCTGGCCAGCACGCTGTCAGGGCTGTGGGGCCTGTACAGTGGCTTCGAGCTTTGCGAAGCAGCGGCGTTGCCGGGCAAGGAAGAATACCTCGACTCCGAGAAATACGAACTGCGCCCGCGTCACTGGAATGCCGACGGCAACATCATCGCGGAGATCACCCGTCTCAATCACCTGCGCCGTGAGCACGCCGCGCTGCAGACTCACCTGAACCTGCGCTTCCACCACGCCGACAACGAACAGGTGCTGGTCTACAGCAAGCGCGTTCCCGACAGTGCCGAGATGATTCTCGTCGCGGTGAGCCTGGATCCGCACCAGACCCAGGAATCCTGGTTCGATGTGCCGCTCACCGATTCTGGTTCCGGAGCGAATGCCGTGTTCGACGTCGAGGAACTGATGTCCGGCATGAAGTTCGCCTGGCACAACCGTCGACAGCACTGGCGATTTAACCCACGGGAACGTCCGTTCGCGATCTGGTGCGTCCGGCCGCAGGAGGCGTGACGGCATGGCACGCGGAGAATCCGCAGTGACGTTCAATGACGATCCGCTCTGGTACAAGGATGCGGTCGTCTATCAGCTGCATGTCAAGTCGTTCTTCGATGCCAGCAACGACGGCATCGGCGATTTCGCCGGGCTGATCGAGAAGCTCGACTACATCGCCGATCTGGGTGTCAACACGATCTGGCTGCTGCCGTTCTACCCGTCTCCGCGCCGCGACGACGGCTATGACGTTTCGGCGTACCGCAGCGTGCACCCGGATTTCGGGCCGATGGCCGACGCGCGGCGTTTCATCGCCGAGGCGCACAAGCGCGGCCTGCGCGTGATCACCGAACTGGTCATCAACCACACCTCGGACCAGCACCCCTGGTTCCAGCGTGCGCGCAAGGCCAGGCCGGGCAGCAGCGCGCGCAACTTCTACGTGTGGTCCGACAACGATCGCAGCTACGCCGATACGCGCATCATCTTCGTCGATACCGAGAAATCCAACTGGACCTGGGACCCGGTCGCCAAGGCGTACTACTGGCACCGCTTCTACTCGCACCAGCCGGATCTGAATTTCGACAACCCGAAGGTGCTCGACGCGGTCCTCGGCATCATGCGGTTCTGGCTCGGCCTCGGCGTCGATGGCCTGCGGCTCGACGCCGTGCCCTACCTGGTCGAACGGGAAGGCACCAACAACGAGAACCTGCCGGAAACCCATGCCGTGCTCAAGCGCATCCGCGCCGAGATCGACGCGACATTCCCGGGCCGCATGCTGCTGGCCGAGGCCAATCAATGGCCGGAGGACGTGCAGCATTACTTCGGCGGAGTGACTGCAGACGGCAGCGCGAGCCAGATGCCGCTGTCGCAGGGCGACGAATGTCACATGGCGTTCCATTTTCCGCTGATGCCGCGCATGTACATGGCCATCGCCCAGGAGGACCGCTTCCCGATCACCGACATCCTGCGCCAGACGCCGGAGATTCCCGACAACTGCCAGTGGGCGATCTTCCTGCGCAACCACGACGAGCTGACGCTGGAGATGGTGACCAATCGCGAGCGCGACTATCTGTGGGACACCTATGCCAAGGACCGCCGTGCGCGTCTAAACTTCGGCATCCGGCGCCGGCTCGCACCGCTGGTCGATCATGATCGCAAGCGCATCGAGCTGCTGAACTCGCTGTTGTTGTCGATGCCGGGCACGCCGGTGATCTACTACGGCGACGAGATCGGCATGGGCGACAACATCTATCTCGGCGACCGCGATGGCGTGCGCACGCCGATGCAGTGGTCACCGGATCGCAACGGCGGCTTCTCGCGCGCCGATCCCGAGCGTCTGGTGCTGCCGCCGATCATGGACGCGCTGTACGGCTACCAGTCGGTCAGCGTCGAGACCCAGCTGCGCGATCCGCATTCGCTGCTGAACTGGATGCGCCGCATGCTGAGCATCCGCAGTCGCTGCCGGACCTTCGGTCGCGGCAGCCTCAAGCTGCTGAGCCCCGGCAACCGCCGCATCCTCGCGTACCTGCGATTACCGAAGGACGAGCACGATCCGGATCAGCCGACGGTGCTGTGCGTGGCAAACATGGCGGGCAGTGCTCAGGCCGTCGAACTGGATCTGCAGCGCCATGCCGGCCAGGTGCCGGTCGAGATGTTCGGTGGCTCCACGTTCCCGCCGATCGGCCAGTTGCCGTACTTGCTGACCCTGCCTCCGCATGGTTTCTACTGGTTCATGCTGGCGAGCGCCGAACGCATGCCGGAATGGCACAGCCGGGCACCCGAGCCGATGCCCGAGTTCCAGACCTTTGTGCTGCGCGGGTCGCTGATCGGACTGATGCGCGAACCGGTACGCAGTGCGCTTGAGCGGGATGTGCTGCCGCAGTACCTGCCGCGGCGGCGCTGGTTCGCGGCGAAGAACGAAGCTCTGGACAGCGTGCGCATCGTCGCTGCAACGCCATTGCCGCATCTGACGCGTGACCTGTTGCTGCTGGAACTGGAAGTCGCCAGCGATGGCGGACAGCGCTACCTGTTGCCGGTCGGTCTGCTACCCGAAGACGAGGTGATCACCGCGCTGCCGCAGCAGCTCGCACTGGCCCGCGTCCGCCGCTCGAACCAGGTCAGCCTGCTGACGGATGCAATGACGATCGATGGTCTGGCGCATAGCGTGATCGAGCTGATGCGCAGCGGCGCGCGCATCGAGACCGACAACGGCGCCATCGAGTTCGAATCGACCGCTGCGATCGGCGACAACCCGACGGACGCCACAGCGGAAGTGCGCCGGATGGCGACCGAGCAGTCGAACTCTTCGCTGGTGGTCGGCGAGCAGATCATGCTCAAGCTGTTCCGCCGGCTGACGCCCGGCGTTCACCCGGAAGCGGAGATGGGCAGGGTGCTCACCGAACGCGGCTATCCGAACATCGCGCCGCTGCTCGGGCAGTTGCGTCGGGTCGATGCCCAGGGTCAACCCTGCGTGCTCGGCATCGCCCAGCGCTTCATCCATAACCAGGGCGACGCCTTCAACCATGTGCAGAGTGTCCTGCAGCGGATCATGCGCGACGAACCGCCATCGGCAGCCGATGATGCCGGCGACATCGAGCGGGGCAGGGCCGAACTCACCCGGTTCGCGCGCACCCTTGGCCAGAGATTGGGCGAGATGCATGCCGTCCTCGCGCAACCGCTGGCGGCCGATGACGACAGCACGGATGCGGATACCGGCTTCGCCCCCTGTGCCGCCGACGGCGAAGCCTGCCAGCGCTGGGGCGCCAGCACGCTTGCCCGGCTTGGCGAGGTCTATCGCCTTTTCGATGGCCTGCTTGCGAGGCATGCAGAGCATCCCGATCCCGGCCGCGAGCGGCTGCGCCGCGACATCGATCAACTGCAGCAGCTGCGCCCGGCGCTGGAGCAGATGATCGACAGCCTGTGGCCGCGGCTTGCCGGCGGCCTGCGGATCCGCACCCATGGCGATCTGCACCTTGGCCAGGTGCTGGTCGCGCAGGACGATGTCTATTTCGTCGACTTCGAAGGCGAGCCGACACGCACGCTGGCCGAGCGCCGTATGCGCAACAACCCGCTGCGCGATGTGGCCGGCATTCTGCGGTCGTTCGACTATGCGACCGCGCTTGTCGCGCGCACGATGGAGGACGGCAACACCCGTCGCGAACTGGTGTCGCTTCTCCGCGACGACATGCAGCAGGCCTTCGTCGAAGCCTGGCGTGCGCATGTGCCGCAGCAGGGCTGGTCGTGGAGCGGCGCGGAAGCCGTGGCGCTGGATCTGTTCCTGATCGAGCGCAGCGCCTACGAAATCGCTTACGAGGCCGGCAACCGGCCGGCGTGGGTCGACGTGCCGCTGCGCGCATTGATCGACATCGCCCGGCGTCTGCTTTTGCCGCAACAGAGCAGCGAGGCTTCGAGCAATCCCGTACACCGGGAGCCGGACGATGGTTGACCCTGCGCTGAAGCTCGAAGCCGAAGCGGCGCGTGGGCTGGCAGAAGCCCGCGCACCGGATCCATTCGCATTGCTCGGAATACACGATGTTGCCGATGGCCGGGTCATTCGTGCCTATGTGCCAGGCGCAAATGGCGTCGAAGTGATCCCGCATGGAAAGTCAGATGGCGCGTTTGCACTGCAACCGGCGCAGGTGCCGGGCCTGTTCGTCGGCGCGGCCGACGGCATCGACGACTATCGCCTGCGTGTGCAATGGCCGACCGGCGACCAGCACACCGCGGATCCGTACGCCTTCGGTCCGCTGCTTGGAGAGCAGGACCTGTGGTACCTGCGCGAAGGCCGTCACCGGCACCTCGGCGATTGCCTCGGCGCGCATCTGCTGACGATCGATGGTGTCGACGGCGTGCGGTTCGCGGTGTGGGCGCCGAATGCGCGGCGGGTATCGGTGGTCGGTGGGTTCAACGGCTGGGACGGACGCCGCCATCCGATGCGCCTGCGTCAGGAAGCCGGCGTCTGGGAACTGTTC
>JALYJV010000166.1 GCA_030775105.1 Pseudomonadota bacterium
ATGGAAGGCGGCGCAGGACGCAGTCTGCGCGCACTGCACCTGAAGCAGATGGCAGAGCAGGCGAAGCTTTCGTTCCAGTCGCGGAGTCTGGACCAAGACAGATTGGAACATCTCGGCGGAGATGCGCAGCGCATTGCCGGGGCCCTGAACCTGCATCCGCAGCGGCGAGTCAGTAGTCCCCAGCAGCAGCGACGATCCGCACATACTCTCGTTGCCGATCAGGCCGACGCCCAGGCTGGCCATCCGATCTCCTGCCGTAATCAACACCGTGCACCCTTCGATCGGGAAGTAGGCATGCCGCATAGGCATTCCAGCTTCTCCGAGTACCTGACCTTCGAGCAATGTGACCTCTTCGGCACATGCGCGAATGCGGTCGCGCTCCGGTAGCGGAATGACCGCGAGCATCTGGTTGCTGCCTGGATCTTGCATGGGGTTCTCGCGTCGCGAAGGCGTGCCGAGAGACATGCTCCGTGGACCAACATCAATCTGGATCGCCATCATCGCTCGACGCCGCTTGCTGCTCTGTGCGCCTTCCAACTGAGACCACGATCGGTCAGCGCGCCGTCGCGACGATCGCCGTGAGCACCAGGCTGTCCACCACCGCGAAACGGCCTCGTGCGGGCCGATTCTCGGATTTGAACAGCTCCACGCGACCCACTGGGTGCACCGCAAAGCTGCCGCGATCGGCTGCCTCGTCGCAGACGTCGACCGTCACGTCGGTGAACTCCAGCCACTGCCCGGTGACTTCGTACTGGCATTTGTAGAAGGCCTCTTTCGCGCTGAAGATCAAAGCGGCTATGGTCGCCCGCCGCGATACCTCAACACGCCGCAGGCGTTCCATTTCAATCGGCAACAGCACATGCGTCCAGATGTCCCTGGAAATACTGCCGATCCGTTCGGCATCGATGCCGATGGCGCGGTAGTTCTGCCGCTCTCCTACGGCGGCGGCGGCGAAACCGCCGGTATGCGTGATGCTGCCGGTGAGAAACATCGGCCAGCGCGGGCGACGATCGGCCCGCATCGTGATGGCAGACTCCTTGATACCGAATTGCGCAGCAGCGCGACGGGCACAGACGCGGCCGGCAGCGAGCTGCCGAACTCGCTGGGGGGCGGCGCGTTCGAGCAGTGCTCTTTCGTCGGCAAGCAACAGGTCAGGATCGCCCTCGCCGATCAGCTCGGCCGTTGCTATCCCGCCGGGTACCAGTTCATTGAGCACAGCAGAAATCGGCGGGGAACTCCTTGACCTCATGCGTCTCTGGGGTGTGGACTCGTTCAGCGCGCCATGTGTTCTGATCATCCGCGCAGCCTATTGAGCGCCTGCACAGTCGTCGGTGCAGCAGCGCACAGAGCATGGATGCATCGAAGCCTTGCCGCCGCTGAGCATGCTTTTCGTGACTTGCCGCCCCGTACCGGCATCAGGACGATACCGCGCGCTTTGCGCCATGTCGTGCGGGCTTTGCCGCGATCGCCCTGGTCCGCGTAACCGGCGTGGCAGCAATCTGACCGGAAGCCGGCTTGCCTGCACTTGTCTGCGGCACTGCCAGTTCAAGCTCGACAAGTGCGTCTTCGATCGAATCAAGGATGACCTCGATCCGAGGCACCGTGCGCCGGCACGCCAGCAGTCCGAAGTCGATGTTGTCGTGGCGGCTGACCATCGTGATATTGAGCGCAAATCCGTTGAGCGACAGCGAAGCCGGATAGACCCCTTCGAGCAGACAGCCCTGCCAGTACATCGGGCAATCCGGGCCGCGCACATGCGAGATGACGACATTGGCCACGGTGCGTTTGGCCCCTGGCAGCAGCGTGAACAGACCGGGTGCCAGCATCGCGGCGCTGTGCGCGAGCAGTTCAGCGGGCGACATCTGACGCATCCGCTGCTTGTTGTAGTCCATGCAGCTCTTGATTGCGTTGAAGCGTTCGATGGGACCGGCCATGTCGGTCGCCAGGCTGACCAGTGCGGCGGCAATCTCGTTTCCTGCATCACCATCGTCCTGCCGGATTGAAACCGGCACTGCCGCAACCAAGGGCACATCCGGCAATACCTTGTGCAGGACCAGGTACTGACGCAAGGCCGAGGAACACAGCGCGAGCAGCACATCGTTCGACGTCCCGCCGAGTCTGGCGGCTACCGCCTTGATGCGACTCGTGGAGTACGAGCGGATCGCAAAATGGCGCGAGCCTGTGATCGGCTGGTTGAAAAGCGTCAGGGGTGCCTGAAAGCTGGTGATGAGATTCGGATTCTGGACACGGTAGTCTTCGACCGTCACCTTCAGCTGCCTGACGACACCCGGTATCAAATTGATTGCGCGCCTGGGGAGTCCCATCAGCTGTGTGAGCCTCTCTTTGGCAGAGACCTGCGCACCGCGTGGCGTACCTTGCAG
>JALYJV010000167.1 GCA_030775105.1 Pseudomonadota bacterium
TCCGGAGGGCGGCATGCGCGCAGCGCGCCGCCACTATGCGCAACACATGCCGGACGCCAGCAGTACCCGGATTGTCGAGCAGATCAACAACGACGCCTTCTATCGCATGCCGACCATTGCAGCTGCCGAAGCCCACGCAGCGGGTCATCCGGGAAAGACCTGGTTGTTCCAGCTCGATTACGAGTCTGCGTTACCCGGCCTGGGCGCGATTCACGCGATAGACGTTGCGTTGCTGTTCCGCACGCCCCCGACGGATCTGCTGCTGCGCGACGATGCGGAGACCAGCGCGCTGTCGGACATCATGTGCGAAGCACTGGTCAGCTTCGCCCGCGACGGCCAGCCCGCCGCAACCGGCATGCCCGCATGGGCGCCCTACGGCACCGAGTCCAGGGCTACGATGATCTTCGACACACCATGCCGGCTGGAAACCAGCATGGACGAGCCCTTGCGCCGTTACTGGGTTCGCTCATGAATGCCGCCGCCGGAGTGAAACTGCCGATCCGCACCAAGCTGGCCTATGGCCTGGGCACCGTCGCCTTCGGCATCAAGGACCAGGGCTTCAACGCGCTGCTGATGCTGTACTACAACCAGGTCGTCGGCCTGCCCGCATCGTGGGTGGGTACGGCGATTCTGATTGCGATGCTGGTGGACGCCGTGTCCGATCCGCTGATCGGGCACTACTCGGATCACCTGAAGTCGCGCTGGGGTCGTCGCCATCCATTCATGTACGCCTCGGCGCTGCCGCTGGCATTTGCTTACTTTCTGCTGTGGTCGCCGCCATCCGGCAGTCAGGAGCTGCAGTTCGTCTATCTGCTGCTGACCTCGATCGCGGTGCGGGTTGCACTGTCGTGCTACGAGATTCCGGCATCGGCCCTGCTGCCGGAGTTCACCAGCGACTACAACGAGCGCACCAGCATCGCGACCTATCGTGCGCTGTTCCTGGCGGTCGGCAGCGTCGGCATGGCGGTGCTGGTGTTCAAGCTGTTCCTGCAACCGACGGCCGAGCAGCCGGTCGGACAGTTGAACGCCGATGGATATGCCCACTATGGCATAGCCGCCGCGATCGTCATGCTGTTCAGTGTCCTGCTGTCGGCCTGGGGTACGCATCACCGCATACCGACGCTGGCGACCAGTCAGCACGCTGAACGCGTCGGCCTCGGCGAGCTGTGGCGCGGTATGAAGACGCTGCTGCAGGATCGTGCCTACCTGAGCATTCTCGCGTGCTCGATGCTGTTTGCGATTGCGGTCGGTTTCTCGACGTCGATCGGCACCTATGTCAGCACCTACTTCTGGCACCTCAATGCCGACCATCTGGCGATCATCGCCGGATCGCTAATCTGGGGACTGGTTCTTGCACTCGTCGTCATCCAGCTGTCGAAGCGCTTCGGCAAGAAGGAAACGACGATGACGCTGTACAGCATTGCTCTGGTCGCGGTCATTGTTCCTGTCGTGCTTGGACTGCAGGGAATGATCTCGATGGAGATCGATGTGCTGCTGCCTTGGCTGGTTGCCAAGAACATCCTGCTGACGATGTGCATCATCGCGGCGTTGGTGCTCGCCACATCGATGGGAGCCGACGTTGCCGATCACTTCGAGCTGAAGACCGGGCAGCGCATGGAAGGTCTGATGTTTGCTGCTTTCATCATGACCAACAAGGCAGTGTCCGGCATGGGCGTGTTTCTGTCCGGCGTCGCGCTGACCGTCATCGGCTTTCCGGAACAGGCCACGCCGGAAACGGTCGATCCCCTGATCGTCGATCGGCTGGCATGGATATACGTGATCGCGATGGGGAGCCTGTGCGGCCTCGCGATTGCCGTTCTCGGGCTCTATCCGATTACGCGGGCGACCCACGAACAGACGCAGCGCGCGCTCGGCAAGCTGTGAGCGATTGATCTCCTATGGCCGTTGCCAGCCGCCGTGATATCCGGCCAGATAGCCCTGCACGTCGAAGCCGGAGCTGCTGGCTTCTGCAGTCAGGCGCGCGATGTCGAGGATTCGCACGCCGTCCTTGCGGGACTCGATGAGCTTGCGCTTGTTCCAGCCCTTGAGGATGGTGTTGACGCCCTGGCGCGTGCCACCGACGCGTGAGCCGACCTCGGTCTGGCTGTCCTCGGCGCTGATCCAGATCGTGCCGTCGGGTTCCGAACGTCCGCGCACCGTGGCGAGGCGCAGCCAGTACACCGCGAGGCGGACCTTGAGGTTGTGCAGGCTGAGCAGTTCGATGCGCGCGGCGATGGCTCCCGCACGATCACCGAATTCGCGATAGAGGCCCTTGTAGTACAGCGGCCAGCGCTCGGCGAACTCGAGGACCGCCGATATCGGAATCGCCGCGACGGTGGCGTCCTGCTGGCAGATGCAGTTGGCGAAGTAGCGCGGCGTTTCGGCCGGTACGACATGCGGAAACCAGCCGGCGACGACTTCCTCCAGCGTGATCTGGTCTCCGCCCTGCGAGCTCATGTAGATCCGGAACACGCCTTTGACCACGCCGTAGATGTGCGTTGCCGGATCGCCGGAAATGTAGACCAGCTTGCCTGCGCCGAAGTGCCTGAAGCTCGCGCGCTCGGCGAGCCACTGATGCGCCTCGGCAGGCACATAGATAAACCCCCGCCATTCGCGGATGAGCTGAACCACTGCAGCAAGGTCATCCGCAGTCATGGTTCCGTGCTTCTGTCCCTGCTCCGAGGGGCTCTTCGGCATTGCGGTCTCCTGATGCTTTCACCATACATCAGTTCAACTCGCGCGCCGGCTACCTCGAGCTGGGCACTTATTCGCGGATGACGTTGAGGACCTCATAACAGGCGCCCATCGTGTGGTAGTCGGTTTTTCCGGCGGGACTTTTCTCGTCGTTGTACTTCGTGTTGTCGCGTCGCAGGATCCGGAACCAGGCGCCGTGGCGATGATCGACAAAATGCCGCCAGCTGTAGTCCCACAGGCGCTCGTACCACTTCCAGTACGTGGGGTCGCTGGTGCGGTCGGCGAGCAGGGCCGCTGCAGCAAGCGTTTCTGCCTGCACCCAGAAATACTTGTCCTCATCGTAGAAGCGGCCTTCGCGGTCGAAGCCGTACACAAGACCGCCGTGGTCTTCGTCCCAGGACAGTGGAATCGATTGCGCAAACAGTTCTTGCGCGCGTCGCAGGTGCCAGTCGGCCGGCGCATGGCGGTCGAGAATCAGCAGCAGCTTTGCCCACTCCGCCTGATGGCCAGGTTGAAATCCCCAGGGGCGGAAGATGTTGCTGCGATCGCCCTTGTTGTATTCCCAGTCCGGCTGCCAGGCAGAGTTGTAGTGTTCCCAGACCAATCCACCGGCGAGCGCCGCCTGACGATTGATCATGTGATCTGCGAGCAGCGCGGCGCGTTCGAGATAGCGCGACTCACGCGTCGCCTCGAAGGCCGCGAGCAGCGCCTCGCAGGCATGCATGTTCGCGTTCTGGCCGCGATAGCTGCTGAGTGTCCAGTCGACGCTGGCTTCGTCGGCGTAAAGTCCGTGCACGGCGTCCCAGAAGCGACGCTCCATCAGCTCCCAGGTCTCGGCGAGATGCTCGCGCGCTTCGCTGACGCCGGCCTCGATCGCCTTGGCGTAGGCGAGCACGACGAAGGCCAGTCCATAGCAATGATTGGTGCGGTCAGCAGGCCTTGCGCCGCGCAGTTCCCAGGCGTAGCCGCCAGAGTCTGGGTCGCGATGTGCGCTGCGCAGGAACGCCACGCCGTGGCGCACGGCATCCTGATATGCCGGAATCCTGAAATGCTTCCAGGCCATCGCGTAGTTGAAGATGAAGCGCGTGCTGCTGACGAGATGGCGAGTTTCGCGATCGTAGATGTCGCCGTTGTCCTTGAAGAAATGGAAGAAACCGCCCGCGGGGTCTATGCAGCGCGGGTGATAGAACGCCATCGTGTGCCGGATGTGCGCCAGCAGAAAATCGCGTGAACGGAAATTGATGGTTGCGGGCATGGTCATGTTGCGTGCTGTAGCAAGTCGGCCCCAGTCTGCGATCGATGCGTCCGCTCGGCTGTCAAAGATGGGACAGCGACGCAGGCTTACAAGCGCGCATGGACCTCATCCGCAACACGCTCCCCGGATACCAATGCACCTTCGATGTAGCCGCACCATTCGCTGGCGGTTTCAGTGCCAGCCCAGTGGATGCGGCCGACCGGTTCGCGCAGCGCGCGGCCGACTTCGGTCAGCGTGCCCGGGGTCCACAGGCCGGTGTAGCAGCCGCGCGAATACGGATCGGCGATCCAGTCGTAGTCGACGTAGTCGATGAACTGCGCCGCGTCCGGTCCGAAGGCGCGCACCAGCGTCGAAATGACTTCGGCTTTGCGTGCTTCTGGCGAAGCCGCGCTCCAGCGCAGCGCATCCGGGCCATCGAAGAAACCGATCAGCGCACCGTGCGACCCGTCGGCGGGCGAGACATCGAACACCGGTGAGAACGCAGCCTGGTTGCTGACGAACTCGCCGGTCAGGCCTTGGCTGCGCCAGAACGGTTTTTCGTAGGCGATGAGGCACTTGATCACCGAACCCATCGGCATGCGCTGCGCGAGCTGTTCGCGTGCCGGCATCCACGGTGCGCAATTGATACACCCGGCGGCCTGCGGCGACATCGCGATGATCACGCGGCGCGCATGCACACTGCCGTCTGCGAGATGCAGCACGGCGTGCTCGGCGTTCTGTTCGATGCACTGCACCGGCATGTTCAACTGCAGCGCATCGCCGAGTGCGCTCGCCATGTAGCGCGCGAGCTGGTGCATGCCGCCTTCGACCGTGAGCGCCTGGGCGCCGGCGTCGGTCGAGAGCAGGGCGTCGAAGTTGTCGTTGGCGCGAAGGTAATGCAGGAAGCCGAGCATCGACAGCTGACGCGGCGTGGCGCAGAACACGGCGCGCACCGCGATATCGAACAGCGCCTGTGCGCCCTTGCTGCGCAGCCAGCGTGTTTGCCAGCCATCGACGCTGAGGCGATCAAGTGCATCGGCATCTGCCGCGTCCCACGGCGCAGCCAGCGGGACGCGGTTCTGCAGGGTACGCAGGCGCAACAGTGCGATCTGCATTTCGATCAGTGCGGTCGGCGAGGCCGGCGGAATCAGGCCGCTGTAGCGCTGGATGCGGCCGTCGATCTGCAGCAGTTTGTCACCCCGCACGTACTGCGGCACCAGCGCAGCACCGGCTTCGCTGGCCAGCGTGCGCAGGCGCTGGTGATTGATGCCAACCCACTGGCCACCCAGATCCAGTGTGCGGCCGTTGAGCGTTCCGGGCATCGAGCGGCCGCCGACGCGGTCGCGGGCTTCGATGACGCGGACAGATCGTCCGGCCTGGTGCAGCAGCGTGGCCGCGCGCAGGCCGGCAAAGCCGGCGCCGATGACGGCGACATCACAGGATTCCGGAGTCGACATGCGCTTCCCCAAAACAAAGACGCCCCTCGACAGGGAGGGGCGTCAGTATGGACGAGAGTGGGTTCAGCCCACCCTGGGAT
>JALYJV010000168.1 GCA_030775105.1 Pseudomonadota bacterium
CGCAGCGAGTAGCGTTCCATCACGCAGCCATACTCATTTTCAGCCTGTTGCTCGCTGGGCCGACCTCAGCACTCGGTGACGCAACGACGCTGATTGCGGCCCAGTCCATCAGTAAACCGGGTGCTTCTCCGGCGCTTTCTTTGGGTGTGGGCGATGCTGTCAGCGTCCAGGTCTACGGCCGCCCCGAGCTGGCGTTGACAACTTACGTCTCCGACGACGGCACGCTGCCGGTTCCGCTGGCTGGCAACGTGCAGGTTGCAGGCCTGTCGCCGGCTCATGCCGGGCAACGAATCGCAACCGCATTTCGCGCCGGCCAATACCTGGTGAATCCACAGGTCACCGTGCTGCTGGTTCAGGCGCGCAGCCAGTTGGTGTCGGTGCTCGGTGCGGTGCGCACCCCAGGGCGGTACGCGGTGGATTCCAAGGCAACCGTGCTCGATGTGCTCGCACAAGCCGGTGGTACCACCGAGAACGGCAGCGACGTCATCGTGCTGCTGCGTCCGGACAAGACCGGCAAAACCACACGTCAACCGATCGACCTCAGAGGCCTGAGCCAGGGTGATCGCCCGCCACCCACACTCGCAGTTCACGGCGGTGATTCGATCTTCGTGCCGGCCGCCGAGCAGTTCTCGATCTATGGCGAAGTGCGTTCCCCCAACATGTACCGGCTTGAGTCAGGCATGACCGTGGTCCAGGCCATTGCCCGAGGTGGCGGTGTCACCCCGCGCGGCAGCACCAGCCGTATCGAGATCAAGCGCCAGGGCGCCAATGGAAAGACCGAAACCCGTGACGGCGACCTGAGTGATGCCATACATGCTGGCGATGTGATCCGCATCAAGGAGCGCCTGTTCTAATGTACCCCCGTGACCTCCCCGCACTTGCTACTCCGGCGCCGATGGTTCTGGCCACACCATTGATGCCCCAGGATCACGGCGACGAACGGCCTGGACTCTCACCGATGCAGATCGGCGCCATCCTCTGGGCCTATCGCAAGGTCTCGCTGCTGATCGCTACGGCGGTCATCGCCGCCGCCGCCGTTGCCTGCATGATGTGGCCACGCAGCTACGTTGCCATCGCGACGCTGATGGTCGACTTCGAAGTCAACGATCCGACATCGGGCAGGGAGTTTCCAACTGGCCTGCTCGGTAGCTACATGGCCACTCAGATCGAGCTGGCGCGTGGGTCCAAGGTGCTGCTGCCGGTCATCGATCATCTCAATCTGGCCGAGAAGAAAGAGTACGCAGGTGGTTACTCGGGTGACTCGACCGGGTTGCCGAACTGGGTCGACACGCAGGTTCGCAAGCGGCTCCTGGTTGAGCAGGGTCGCTATGGCAGCCAGCTGATCTACATCACCTATACCGCCAGTTCACCGGCTGAGGCCGCGCTGGTCGCCAATGCCGTCGCTGATACGTACGCACAGCAGCAGTTCGAGCGAATGACCGGCCCTGCCAGCGATCGCGCCAAGCAGTACACGGAACGGCTTGCCGAGTTGAAAACAAAACTGACTCTTGCCGAAGAAGAGTTCACAAGCTTCCGCCAGCGCAGCGGCCTGGTCGGTGTCGACGCCAGAGTCGACGTGGATATGCGATCGACGCTGATCGAATCGCTGAAAGGGCAGCTGTCGACGCTCAATGCAAAGATGGGTGAACTGCAGCCGACCCTGGGCGCGCGCCATCCGCAGATCCTGGAGCTGAAGTCCCAGCTGGCGGTCACGCGCCAGGCATTGGACTCGGAGATGCGCGCATTTTCCGGAAAGGCCGGCTCGGAGCTCACGGGCGCCAAGTACCAACTCGAGCTGTTGTCTGCTCAGGCCGTCTACGCGCGCGCGCTCGACGGCTACGATCAAGTGATGTTCGCGTCGACCGGCGGCTACAGCAACGTCAGCTTTGTCAGCCGCGCCACGCCTCCAACCAAGGCCAGCAAGCCCAAGGTCAGGATCGCGATGGCGTTGGCCGGCATGATCGGGATTGCGTTGGGCCTGGCGCTTCCGTTGCTCTATGAACTGTTCAATCGCCGTGTCCGCTGCCGCGACGATGTTGAAAGAGATCATGGCATTCCAGTCCTGGCCGAGCTGGGCTCGATCACCAACGCCGCGGCCCTACCGAAGGGAGCGTCAGCTTGAACACTGGAACCCTTCTGCAAGTGAAACCCGAACACATCACAAGCGCCCCTCGCCCGAATGTGCCTGTCGTCCGCGATCGACAGGCGGCTCCTGCAGCGCAGCTCATCATGGCGCACGACCCTTACCATTCGCGCAGTGAGCAGATCCGCATCCTGCGCACAGAACTGCTACTGCGGCACGAAGACGTCGATGCCGCCAACATCCTCGCAGTGATCAGTCCCGGGTCCGGAGAAGGCCGCTCACAACTCGCCGCTGAGTTGGCGATTGGATTCGCGCAGCTCGGCCGACAGACCTTGCTGGTCGATGCCGACCTGCGCAAACCGCAGCAGCATGTCCTGTTCAACGCGATCAATGTCCGCGGACTGTCCCAGGCGCTGACCAGCGAGCAGAGACCGCATATTCAAACCGTCGCCGGACTGCCCAGTCTTTTCCTGCTGACGGCCGGGCCACCATCACCCAACTCGCTCGAGCTTCTTTCCGATCGCTGCTTCGAAGACATGATTCATGAATGGAAACAGGCCTTCGACTTCGTGGTTCTGGACACACCGCCGGTCGGCCGATATGCCGACGGCCTGGCTGTTGCGACCATCGTCGGCCGGGTCCTGTCGCTCAGTCGCGCCAGGAAAACGTCCTACAAGGACACGCGAAACATGATGCGACGTCTGGCAGCCACACGGTCGCGCATTCTCGGCGCCGTGATCAACTACTTCTGACGCACACGCCGTGCGCCAGATCCATCAGCCGCTTCATGGACGCGCTGCCACAGCGCAGCCGCCATGAAAGGTGCGGCGCAAGCCTTTGCGTCCGCGGCACAGAATGCTCGGGCGGCTGCGCGCGTTGTGTCGTCGCCCATCATCGTCACGCCGGTCCGCACCGCCAGTGAGCGTCAAAGTCTGCTGCTCGGCCTGATGGTCTGGACGCTGATTGTCCTGATGGTCGTGCCGGAAGGGTTCGACTACAGCACCTTGGACTCGGAGAACGCACCCGAGTCGGGCGGCTTCATCAGTCGGCTGATGTGGTTCGGCCTGCTCAGCGGCAGTCTGATCATGGTCGCGCTGCGCGGGTCTGCCGCCTGGCGCCTCGTGCGGAGCATGAATGTGTTTCTGCTCGCCTTTGTGCTGCTCGCAGCAGCCAGCACACTGTGGTCGATAGAACCGACGGTGACGATGCGCAGAACGGTGCGCATCGTCACGATGTTGTCCGTGGCGATTGCGTTTGCGATGTCGGCCTGGCACGCGCAGCGCTTTCAGAACGTGCTGCGGCCGATCATCACCGCTGTGCTGGCGGCTTCACTCGCCTTCGGCATCGCGTATCCGGAGTTCGCCATTCACCAGGACGGCGACGAGATATTGATTGGCGCGTGGCGTGGTCTTGCCAATCACAAGAATGGCCTCGGCAGCATCGCCTGTCTCGGCATCATTCTGTGGTTCCATGCATGGTTGAGCCGGGAGGTTCGCCTGCTGCCGGCGCTCGTCGGTATCGGTCTGGCGAGTGTGTGCCTGATCCTTTCGCGCAGCTCTACGGCATTGGTCGTTACCGCATTCTCACTGCTGTTTCTGACGATGCTGTTGCGATCGCCGTCCGTACTGCGTCGCTCAATGCCGTATCTGATCCTGCTGTTCGTCGGCGCGCTGCTGGTCTACTCCCTGGTGCTGCTGCAGATTCTGCCAGGCTTGTCGGTCCTGCAGAGCCCGATCAGCGCGATCACCGGCAAGGACATGACCCTGACCGGCCGCTCGGAGATCTGGAACATCATCACCGCGCATATCCAGATGCGTCCCTGGCTTGGCACCGGATACGGTGCCTATTGGACCGGAGCTTACGAAGGTGCCGCGTCCTACGACTTCATGACGCTGTTGAACTTCTATCCGGGCTCGGCGCACAACGGCTACCTCGAGATCGTCAACGATCTCGGCACCGTCGGGCTGCTGGTCCTGCTCGGGTATCTCGCCTTGTTCTCAAAGCAGTCCGTGGAACTGCTCCGTGGCGATCGGGCGCAGGCCGCGCTTCTCCTCGCACTGTTCATGCAGCAGGCGATCACCAACCTCTCGGAGAGCCGCTGGTTGAGCGCGCTGAGTGTCGACTTCGTTGTCATGACTTTGGCGACGACGTCCCTGGCACGGGCCCGCCTTGAGCAGCGACAGCGCGAGAAATCAGGATCGGAACCAGACCCGCGCACCCGCGCTGCTCAAGACCTTCGCGCATTGAGTTATCGCTGATGGCGACGCCTTCCGCATGCAACAAGCAGCCCAACGCGGTGGCCTCAGCGACCTCGGAGATTGCCTCTCTCAATGGCATTCGAGCTGTCGCGGTGATGCTGGTGTTCTTTTCCCACGGTGGCATGGGCGAGATCATCCCCGGCGGCCTGGGGGTCACGGTGTTCTTTGTCCTCAGTGGATTTCTGATCACGACGCTGATGCGACTCGAGTACCACAGCCATGGCGGCATCGACCTGCGTGCGTTCTATGTGCGCCGCGTACTGCGCCTGATGCCGCCGCTGCTGGTTGTCGTAGCGCTGGCGGCACTGCTGTCATCGCTGAATCTGATCGACGGCGCGTTCTCACCACTGGGCATGCTGTCGGTACTGTTCTACTTCGGCAACTACCACATCATCGCGACGGACTTTGCCGGCATCCCGGCAGGTATTGGCGTGGTCTGGTCTCTGGCGGTCGAGGAGCACTTCTACCTGCTCTATCCACCGCTGGCGCTGGCGCTGCTGCGAACCGATCAGCTGTGGCTGACGCGCGCGACATTGGTCGTACTGTGCGTTGCCATCCTCGGCTGGCGTATCTGGCTGGCATCGCAGGGCGCATCCGATGCGCACATCTCAATGTCTACCGATACCCGTGCGGACGCGATTCTGATCGGCTGCCTGCTGGCGTTCTGGCGCAATCCCGCCATGCAGGTGATTGCAGCGCCGATACCACCGGGCCATGTGTTGCGAGACGCCTTGATCGCGCTGGCCTGCGTGCTCGTTCTGGTTGCAACGCTGATCTATCGGGATGAGTTCTTTCGCCAGGGGGCACGCTATACGGTGCAAAGTCTGGCGATTGCGCCCCTGATCCGCCTGTCGATTGTTCGTGCTGCGCAGGTCCCGTTCCGGTGGCTCAATACCCGTCCGATGGTTTACATCGGAACGATCTCGTACAGCATTTATCTTCTGCACCAGCTGGTTCTCTTTGGCATTTTGCGTGCGAGTCCGCAGCTAGACGGGTTCCCGGCATTGATGCTCACCGCGGTACTGGTGCTGGCAATCGCCGAACCGATACGTCGCTGGATCGAGCAGCCGTGCGCCCGTCTGCGCCGCGCTTTGCACCGGCGTCGCATGGCCTCGACTTCTTCGGTTCGGAACAAGGGCCGGGCGGTGATTCAGTGAGCGCCCACGACCTTGCATCGCAGGCCGCGCTGGATGCCATAGCGGCTTTCGACGGACCGCTGGTCGTCAATCTCGCTCAGCGTCTCGACCGTTCGCCGCCACTGGACACGACATGAACATCAGCATCTGCATCTCCACCTATCAGCGGCCGGAACGGCTCAGCGCACTACTGACCGATCTGTCCCGGCAACGGTGCCTGCCGCAGGAAGTGATTGTCGTCGACAACGACGCTGCCGGCAGTGCGCGCGGGTCGGTTGAATGCGCCCGCAGGGACGGCGCACCGTTTCCGATTCTTTACGACATCGAGCAGCGCAAGAATGTCGCCCTGACACGCAACTGCTCGGTGGCGTTGGCCAGCAGCGATTGGCTGGCGTTCATCGACGACGATGAGCGCGCGCCGCGCGACTGGCTTGCCGGACTGGCCAGCGCAGCGGAGACGTATGAAGCCGATTGCGTGCTTGGCCCGGTCGAACCGCTGCTTCCCGCCGACGCTCCGAACTGGCTGCAGCGCGGGCGCTTCTATGATTGGGCCCGCATGCTGAGCGGCACAGTTGTGCCATTGAATCAACTTCGCTTCGGCAACGTGCTGCTCAATGCGGCGATGCTGCGCAGCTTGAATCCGATGTTTGATCCGGCCTACGGCCTGACCGGTGGTGAAGACGGAGATGTGCTGACAAGACTCGCGCAGAACGGTGCACGCATTGTCTGGTGCGACGAGGCAACGGTGACGGAACCGGTCGAAGCGTCGCGGCTGTCACTGCGCTGGCTGCTGCTGCGGTCGATGCGCGGCGGTCAGGATTTTGCGCGGCACACACTGTCCGGTCGCTATGGCCAGATAACGCCCCTGCGGCGGGCGCGCTTCTTCCTGCGCGCGCTCACCCAACTGTTCGTCGCCATTGGCCTCAGCGTGCTGGTCCTGCCCCTGGGCAGACATCGGGCAGCCTACTGGCTGACCAAGGTCTCGGCCAATCTCGGCAAGCTGTCCTCGTTCGGCGGCCTGCACTATCGCGAGTACGCGTGAGGCCACAGTGATCACCCTGCTGATTGTGCGACAGCGCTCGCAGCGACGCGGAGGTGCCCCGTGCCCTGGCTTGCGCATCTGATTCTGGCGATTGTCGCGGTGCCCGCGCTGATCAGTTGCGGCTATCTGCTACTCATGACCTTGCTGTCGGCGTGCCTGCCCTCGCCGCCACGCTCATCCAGGACACTGCGCTTCAATGTCATCGTCCCAGCACACAATGAGGCTGCAGTGATCGCGAACTGCCTCGCCAGCCTGCGCCGGCTCGACTGGCCTGCCGATCAGTGGCGACTGCTGGTTGTCGCCGACAACTGTGATGACGGTACCGCCGAGATCGCTCGCGCGGGCGGCGCCCACGTCCTCGAGCGATCAGATCCGGCGCACCGCGCCAAGGGTTATGCCCTGCGCCATGCCTTCTTCTTCAGTCAAACCATCGAATGGGCCGATGCGGCAGTCGTCATCGATGCGGATACGGAAGTGTCGATCAATCTCCTCGAGGCCTTTGCGACGCGGATCGAACGCGGAGCCGATGCGATCCAGGCCCACTATGGCGTACTCAACCAGACCGACTCCTGGCGCACCGGGTTGGTCAGCATCGCGCATGGCGCCTTCCATGGTGTCCGCTCGCGTGCCCGCGAACGCCTGCGCGTGTCGTGCGGCTTGCGCGGAAACGGCTGGTGCGTGACGATGCAAACCTTGCGCAGCGTGCCGTATCGCGCGTACTCGGTGACCGAAGATCTCGAGTACGGTATTGCGCTGGGCCTCGCGGGATATCGCGTCGAGTACGCCGGCGAGGCTGCAGTCAATGCCGTGATGGAGAGCAGCCATGTCGTTGCCGGGCACCAACGTCAGCGTTGGGAAGGCGGTCGAGTCCGACTGGCGAGGTTGCAGGCTGGCCCGCTGTTGCGCAAAGCAATCATGCAGCCAAGCCGGATCTGTCTTGATCTTGCACTGGACCTTCTGGTCCTGCCGCTGTCGTACATCAGCTTGAATGTGCTGATCCTCATCGCACTCGCGGCAATCGCATCGATCTGGCAACTCGCCCTCTCGTCCTGGATGTGGCCTGCGGCCTTCTGCGCGGTCAGCTTGACCGTGTATGTCCTGCGTGGATGGCAGCTCAGCGGACGCGGCGTTGCCGGTCTGCACGATCTGGCCCATGTTCCACAATTCATCGTGTGGAAACTGCGACTGCTGCTCCGTCGCGCGGACAACAACACCTGGATACCGACGCAACGGCGTGATCGGTGATCAGCCTTGCCCGCCATGCGGTTCTGTTGCGCATGTTCAGCAGTGCGCTTGGCAGTCAGGTCGTCTTGTCCGCGGTGAGTTTCGGCGTGTCCCTTCTGCTGATCCGCTACAGCAGCGACCAGCAGTACGGGTATTACATCGTCGCGATGGGCATTGTGCTGCTGGCCTGCTCGCTGCAAAGCTCGTTCATCGCGCCGTCGATGGTGACGCGGATGACCAAGCTGTCGCACGAGGAGCGTGGCGATCTGATCGGTGGACTCTATCGCGGCCAGAGGCGGATCGTCGCTGCAATCGCCATGGTCGCACTCATCGTCGCGCTGATTCTGTGGAGCGTTCTCGCAGTTGAGTTTCACGTACTGCTGCTGGTCGGCGTGACGACTGCGGTTTCGGTCGCTGCATTGCGTCGGGATTTCTTCCGCATGGTGTTGCTCGCGTATCGCCGGACGCACGTGGTTCTGGTCGGCGATATTGTCTACGCGCTGATATTCATGCTGGGCGCGATCCTCGCCACGATCGGTGCCGTACCCGCGGTATCGGCTGTGCTGGCCGCCGGACTTGCGGCATTGATCGCCAGCCGCCTGATGGCGCATTCCCTGCACCGGGCCGAGGCCTGGAACGCACTCGGTGCGCCCGGCATCCTTGCAGAGATTGCCCCACTCGGCGCCTGGTCCACCGCCGGTGCGGCGATTCACTGGAGTTTCAGTCAGGGCTACACGATTCTCGCCGCAGCAACGCTGGACGTGAGCACGGTCGGCGCGATTGCCGCGACGCGGTTGCTCGCGATGCCGGTCAACCTGCTGTCAACCGGCATTGGCTCCCTGATGTTGCCGTTGGCAGCTCAATGGTTGAATGAGGTGGGAGTCGCAGCCTTGATGCGCCGACTGGTCTGGTTTGGCCTGGGCATCGCCGCCGTCTCTGCCGCCTACTTCGCGGTGCTGTGGGGATTCCGCGACTGGGTCTTCGAGGCGCTGCTCGGCAAGCAGTTTGCACAGCGCGACCTGCTGCTGCTGCTGTGGTCAGCGAGCTTTGTCCTGATGGCGATCAATCAGCAGATCCTGTGGCTGTTGATTGTCTGCGCGCGCTTTCGGCACCTCACCGCACTGACCCTGCTGAGCGCGATCATTGCCACGGTCTGCAGCTACTGGAGCATGCTGCACATCGGCGGCGCCGGTGCTCCGCTGGGCATCCTGATTGGCGAGTCCGTCAACACGATCGGCATCGTCATCCTTTGCATGCGCGAACTGACACGGCACGGCACATCGCATCCACCGTCCCTGGCAATTGCCGATTAGCGACTGTGCGGGCGAACGTACAGACCGCAGATTTCGGCGAAGCGATGCTGATCAGCATGAATACGACAGCGCACGCCAGCCTGCATCAGGCCGCTCCTGACCTTGCTGTACATCTGAACGATCGTCTCAGGCCCTGCTTCGGTCACTTGCCGGTCGTAGGCGATCACGGGCTGACGGACCATCCTCTGTTCACCGATGCGGCGCTCGTCGACCTGCTGGATCACTTTCCACGTGAGCATCTCTACGCCCTGAACATGGGCAACGATCCGACCCGGGTTGAAGACAATCAGCTGGCGCTGCATGACGGCGTTAGCGGCGCAGAACTCATGCAGGCGGTCCGCAGCGGTCGCCTGTGGCTGAATGTGACCCGGGTCGATCGTGCGAGTTCGGATTATCGCGATCTGATCCACAGGCTGTACCACGGATTGAGCGATCAGGTTCCGGACTTCTCACCAAGTGCGGTGCAGGGAACGTTGCTGATCTCCTCACCTCACGCGCTGGTCTACTACCACGCGGACGGTCCGGCTTCAGCGCTTTGGCACATCCGCGGCCGCAAGCGGGTCTGGGTCTATCCGGCACAGGATGACTATTTTGTGAAGCAGGACATGCTCGAAGACATCTTTGCCGGCGCACGTCATGAGTATCTGCCCTACCAGCAGAGCTACGACTGCAGTGCCGAGGTCTATGACCTCGAGCCGGGTCAATGGATCTCCTGGCCACAGAATGCGCCGCACCGGGTTACAAATCTGGACAGCGTCAATGTCTCGCTGTCGACTGAGCATTTCACGGCCGCAAGCCTGAGACGATTTCGACTCTTTGTTGCCAATCGCTTCTTTCGCACACGACTGCACTGCAAGGACCTTTCGGCGCAAGAGGACGGCGTCTGTGCACTGGCCAAGATCCTGGTCCAACGCTGCGCCGGCAAGCTGGGACTCAATCCGGTTGAGATCAGAAGACAGACTGCTGCCTTGCGCGTCTCCACGCAGGCACCTGGGGGGATCGTCCCGCTGGACGCGGCATTCCAGCGAGCCCGCGTGTGATTGAAGTTCGCTGCTTGCACAGCATGGACGACGCACGCCCGTACCGCGACGCCATCAACCAGCTGAATCTCGGAAGTAGTCTGCCTGACCCGTTTTCGACCTTTGAGTTCTACGACAACATCATGTCGACGTTGGCGGCATCTCAGGTGCGGACAAACCCCCGTTTGTGGTTGCTGTTGGCATTCGATGCGGATCAGCTGGTTGGATATCTCCCGCTCAAGGAATGCGTCCATCGGGTGCTGGGCATGCGTTCGGTGAAGCTGGACCTGCTCACCGCATACCGGGCCGATCGGCCACATCTGGTGACCGATATCGACCGGGCATCAGAGGTCAGTCGCGCGATCTACGATTATCTGCTCAGTCGCAAGGCCGAGTGGAGCCTGCTGGAGTTCGAGCAACAGAACTCACGATCGGCACTCTGGTCACCGCCGCCGATCATGGCCAGAAGCTGCGACATCCTGCATTGGCCGAATATGGCCAATAGCACGGTTACCGTACGCTGGTCATCCATGGCTCTGTACTTTGCGGCGCTCTCGAAGAAGTTCCGTTCGAATGTCAGCCGACAGATGCGCAGCCTGCTGGCTGCTGGCGAGGTTGAACTGATCAGCGCCTCCGACCCGCGCGCGCTGCTCCCGCTGTTCGAGCTGTACTGCGACATTGAAGCCAACAGCTGGAAGTCCCGCTCGGAAACGGCGTTTTCCTCCGACCGACAATGGATCGCGTACTACCAGGGCCTGATGCGTCCGGATCAGCCGATGCCGATCACCATCCAGATTCTTCTGCTCGACGGCCTGCCAATCGCAGGCTTTATCACCGGTGCCTTCAAACGGGATCTGTATGCGTTGCACGTTGTCTACGACGAGCGTCTGTCGAAGCTGGCACCGGGATCGGCCATTCTTCTGATGGGCATGCGCCTAGCGGTCGACGGCGGCTACGGCCATTTCAACCTGATGCACGGCTTTGGCTACTACAAGTCGCGGTGGCTTGCCGACATGAGTGAAACCGAAAGCCTGCAGTTCTATCGCATCGGTTCGGCGTACTACTGGAAACGCAAGCTGGGTGATGCCAGGCGCCGATGGTCCGGTCACGCGCCTGGCGGAGAGCCCGTGCTGTTCAATGCCGCAAAGCGCGATGCGGACAGCGTGACAGCGCCCGACGACAATGCATCGTTGCCTTTCACCTCCAGGCCCCAGGCCACTCCGCGTCATTGCGTCCTTGCTGACGAGGCGCGTCGCTACCCGGGCACGTTTCTCAGCGGCACACAACTCGCGACGATTCTGCCATTCGAGGCGCGGAGGCCGACCGCTGCCGTGGCCGAGATGGCCGCACAGATTTTTCCGACGAGTTCATACATGCCGCGTCATCCCTCCGCATGAACAAGCTGAAAATGTTGCGTTGCGCTTCGTAGCACCCGCACGCCGCGCGTTCCAGCGCGGGTCGATTGCGGATGAGGATATGACCGCGCGCATAGCGAATGATCTTTTTCCGCTGCAGAACGCCGGCAGCTGTGCTTACACCGCTCCGATGAACACCCAGAACCTCGGCGAGCAGATCATGGGTCAGGTAGAAACTGTCGCTGTGCGCGCGGTCATGAATCATC